>NZ_QTLI01000009.1:0-220651 GCF_003434625.1 Parabacteroides sp. AM17-47 | reverse complement strand
CCATACAGCAAGTAGATGCAATTCGTAACCTTCACCCACGACGCAAGCGGGGTCAAGTCCACGGAGGTTAACTTGGAGCAGTATCGCAGCAAGTAGTCGCAACTCGTAACGTTCACCCACGACGCAAGCGGGGTCAAGTCAACCGAGGTGAGGCTGGTGCATCCTTGCAGCAAGTAGTCGCAACTCGTAACATTCACCCACGACGCAAGCGAGGTCAAGTCAACCGAGGTGAGGCTGGTGCATTCATACAGCAAGGAGGAAGCATTAGTTCTATTCGTATCATTCTTAAACACATCCTTGCCAAAGTGAATCAACTTGGAGCATCCTCTAAAAGTAATATTATAAACCTTACTCCCACCAATGCTCCAATACGCCACCAAACAAGAGGTAGAGGCCATGCAGGAAGTGACATCCCCGCAGTTCCTTACCTCCACTTGATACAACCCGTTATCCCCATAGGTGTGTGGATAAGACTTGGATCCAGTACCCGAGGCGTTTTCCGTCATGCCGTCACCCCAGTCTATTACGTAATTCGCCGTAGGGGAGTTGACGCTTATCGAGCAGGAGGGCCCCGTTAGCATCATCTGTATGTTGCCGTTCTCCTCTGGATTCATGGCTATGGGGTTGATGTTCATCTTTACGTTCACGCTCATGGCGGACGTGCCAACATTCACCGTTCCCTTGGCATCGTAATGATCCGGATGGGTCACCTCGTAATCGTACGGCCCCTTCGCCAGTTGCAAGATACACTCGCCGTATAAATTGGTCTCCTTCGACTTGCCACCGCAAGTCACGGTAGCCCCCGTAACGATCGCCCCAAACTGCCCCTTCACCACGAACTTCACATCCACCACCGCGTACACCTCCAGCGTATGGCTCGTGTCATTCGTGATAGATGGAAAATCAAACGTGTTGCTTCCGTAGCCCAACGCTGATACGGTTCCTTTCATCGCCTCGCCACCACGGATATAGACGTATCCGTTCGCGTCGCTCGTGTAGCTCTTGGTATCGGTGGTGATCATGGCTCCGGATAGATAGACGGATTGGCCGTAGACCTTTACCCGGATGGTACGCAAGGGGATGTATGTGATCGTATAGTCCTGCGTACGGGTTCCGGATACGAGATAATCGGCGGTGAAATCCTTGTGGTTGTCGCACTTGAAGATGATGGGGACTATGGAATCATCGTCCGCCGTCACCTTGTAGGTGTACTCGTTCACCTTCTCGTACTCATAATCCCCGCATTCGAACACGGCGTTGGTAATCGTCTTGGATTGGGAGGAGCGGAACACGAATGTCGTGATAGTCGGCGGTAAGAGCGTCGTATAGGTGATCTCCAGCTCCGGAAAAGCCGCCCGGCACTTGGCTAGCTTATCGCTGGTAGCGGATATGGCGTGGTATTTTCCCGTTATGACGGCGGTCTGTACGTTATTGCCGTTCTCGTCGATACCACCCACCTTGATCAATTTATAGAGGTCGTTCAGGTTCGGTGCCGAGGCATTGATATTGATAAGGCGGACACGGTTCAACACCGGGTTCTTGATACCCAAGCACCGAGTTATAAGATAGAACACGTTGATCCCCGTATCCTCGCAAACGATCGTCGTAAGCCTCTCCACCCCCGCTATTTCGAAATAAGCGTCCGTAAGCTTGGATTGGTTACGGAGGGTTAAGCCCGTGAGGGTAGCCGGGAGATACAACTTGGACAGGATACCAGCTGCCGGCAATACCACGGAGGTGATGGAAGTGCCTTGGGCGTAGACCTCCTCCATGTTCTCGCATCCGGAGATATCCACCGCCTGCCTCAAGTTCGGGCAGTTACGGATGTCCAGCTTGCGGAGCATGTTGTTCGTGCCGATCGAGAGCACGGTAAGGTTCGTGTTCTGATAGCCCGACACGCCGCTACCGATCAACAACTCAGAGAGGCGGGAAGCCTTGGATACGTCGATCGTACCGGCGTACAACCCCGACATATCCCCCAGTGACTTTACCCGGCTCGCCCCATAGATGATCGTCTCGGTGTCATTAAACACGATGTCGGGGGCCTCGATCAATACCGGCACGTCCTTGTAGGTACGTTGCCCCACCATGTAGGACCCGTACTTGACACGGGTATACTGATCGGCGTACGGGATGATCGTCATGTTGGCCGACGGGGACACGCCCGTCCATTCCCGGGGCGTATAGAGACGTAAGGTCGCGAAATCCGAGAGGAAACTGCCCGCCGTATACTTACTGTCTATATAAAGGAAGCGGTTATACGTCCACCACTTACGGTTCTCGATACGGGAGCCTTGGGCGGCGTACAGGTAAGACCCGTTGCCCTCCTCTATCAGCGGGTCGATATACTTGAAACGGCCGTCGGCGTTGTAGATCGCCTCGCACCATTTGTCCGATTGCTCGCCGTTCAACACGGACATGATCAAGTCGTACGAGAGCAATCCACGGGTACGGATATCCTTGTACATCGCCTCGATCTCGGAAGGGAAACATTTCTCAAGGTTGTTCCACAACACGCTACTCTCACCGTTCCAGACGTTTAGCGTACCTATCTTGTCGTGATACTCTATATTGTATCCGAAAGCGATCAACCCCTCGTTATTCAGGCCGAAACAGGTATCGTTGTCGTAAAAGATAAAGATCCATTTCCCCTCCTCGTGGAAATAGGTAAGGAACATGTTCTTCGCCCGCTGGTCCACCATACCGAACAACTCGGTGATAAGGTAGTAGGCGATCAAGTTATCAAGGTTGAAATGATTCCGAACCTCGTTCTTGAATTTATCCAAGTTGTCCTTGGTGGATACGACCCACGAGGTAACGGCCATGAGCTTCTCCGGCTTGCGGGTACCCGCCTCG
This sequence comes from Parabacteroides sp. AM17-47, assembly GCF_003434625.1. Taxonomy (NCBI): domain Bacteria; kingdom Pseudomonadati; phylum Bacteroidota; class Bacteroidia; order Bacteroidales; family Tannerellaceae; genus Parabacteroides; species Parabacteroides sp. AM17-47. Next base: position 217,795 of record NZ_QTLI01000009.1, on the reverse strand, counting down.
TACTCGGCGTTGATAGCGTCATCGTCCGGATAGCGGGACTCGAAGTCGTTCGTCCAGTCCGTCCCGGAGAAATCGGCGGACTTGAAGAGGCAACGATCGGAGGTGTTGTTCGAGAATTCCCAGCTCTCATCACCATCAGAAAACCCAAAGGTCTCGGCGGTGGACTTGTCGTTGTTGAAATTATACTTACCCACGAACTCGAGCGTATCACTGGCCGTCTCACGGTGGAAGATGGCTATCGGGTAGCCGTCTACCGTTGTGCGGACTTCCTTGTTCGTTTTTTGGGGCGGGGTGGTAAGCCCCATCTCGATCAATAGGGAATTGATGACCTTGGCCATACCCGTGTTGTGCGTACCGGATGACTCGGCGAAATCTGCCTTGACACAAAAGGCGTTTACGGGAATGCTATTCGCCCGTAACGCGTATGTGGGCGATGTCCTTCCGCTCTCCGTGTAGGTGATATCTGCCTTGAACTTGAACTTCCAGTTTTTCCTCGGATAATATTGGGAGGAGGTACCTTGCACGTCATTCTGGACGTTCTCGCAAGAGAAAGATCGCCCGGGTTCTTGCAAGTCCGTAAAATAGACCTTGTTTGTTTTCTTATCGCCTTTATAAGTAGGCAACGGCCCCTCGAAGATCAAGCAAGGCAATCGCTCCAACACCTTTTGATAGGTGATATCCCCATAATCATTATATACTTGGTTCCGGTTGTAGATAGCCAGCGCCTTGTCGTAATCGTCCAGATCGCCTATGAAGTTATCGAGCATCTGGTATTGGTTCAAGTCGTTATCGTAGACACGGATGTTATACAGGTCGATCGTACAGCCCTCGCTACCGATCATGATATCCTGCGGAACCTTCTGCTGGAAATTATCCTCCGACGGATATTGCGCCGCCCCGGACATGATACCGTTGATGTAGATGTATATCAAACGGTTTAGCGTGCGTTTCTCAACCACGAAGGAGATGCGAACCCTCTCCTCCTCCTTGAACCGGGTGTCGATCGTGGTCTGCTCGGACGAGAACACCGCTTTCTGGGAAGATATCTGAAGGCCGATTCCCCCGTTCACGCACTCGATAGCGATAGCCTCGTAATCGGTCACGTCGCGGGTGGAGAACTCGAACTCGATGGTCTTACCCGTGGCCCGGAAGTCATCCTTGAATATCTTCAGCGGGATACGCACACGGGCGTCACCCGACACACGGAGGGAGGTGCTATCCCGTTCCGAGATCCAGCCGTTCGTCTTGAAGTTGAAGCCGGTCAGATCCGCGGATATATCCCCGTATTTCCACTCGTTACGGTTATTGTCGTTGTTGCTCCGGTTCTGAGAGGTCAGCCAGAGTTGCAGGTTCGCCTTCTCCGGCTCCACGATCACCTCGGCGGGGGATACGGTGAGCGTAAAGGTACGGGAGGCCGACCCGCTGGATATCTTCAGGGAGAGATCTCCCGACTGGGGAATACGGTAATTCCACTCGTGCAAGGTGCGGTCTACGCTCTGCGTGGATACCGTGGCGTTGTTCGCCGATAGCGTAACCTCCGATAGCGAGGAGTCCGGCGTATAGACCACGAAGGGGATCGTGAGCCGGTCGTATTGCCGCGCGGCGGTCTGGGCGAAAGAAGAGGCCACGATAGGCGTGTTATCCCCCTCCACGATACAGATAAGGTCGTTGGTAAGCGTGTTGCTCCGGATCAGCTCCTCGTTGATAAGGGCCGTCATGTAGACTTGGAGCAAGTGCGCCCCATGCGTCTGCCTAGGGATCACGTAGGTCAATTGCCGGTTCGAGGCGCTGGTCTCCACCGTTCCCAACTCCTTCCCGTCCAGTACAAAATGCACCGTCTTGTTGATAGCCCCCACGGGCGTATAGCGATACACGATCTCCCCGGAATAGACGAGCGCCGGGTCTATGGAGGAGGATATGGACATGGATATCACCTCAATCGTATAGGATAGGGAACGTGACGATCCCGTGCTATCCTTCACGGTTACCCTTACCGTGTTGGAGCCGGTGATCAAGTGTTCCGTCGGATCGAAATAATTATTGCCCTGCGAGATGGATACCATGCCCACCTTCTGGCTGTTCACGGTGTAAGTGGCCGTTCCCGGCCCGGTCTCGGAACCGTCATCCTGATAGACGCTCGTGAAATTGTATCCCACGGTGACGGCTGCCCCCTCTACCGTGGTGATGAGCGTATCGGTGACGCTCATGAGTTTCATGGTCACGCCGCCACCACCACCTCCACCTCCGATCTCGGAGAGGTTCTTCACCGTCCAGAGCGAGCTACCGGCCTCTTGCACCAGCACACGGGACTCGTCCGGATCTTGGTCTACGATATCATCCACGTTGGTAAGCTCGCCCAGCGAGCTAGCCCCGCCGCCGCCCCCGCTTCCGGAGCCTACCGGGATAGCGTCCGATACGACAATACCCCCGGAGGTAAGATACAGATTACCGTCTTTCGAGTAGCCGTTATCCACCTTCTTTTCCAGCAATTTCTTGATCGCCTCCAGCTCCTTGGCATAATCCCCGTCCAATTTACCGAGCAAGTCTTTCAGCCGGACCTTCACGTAAGAGACGTTAAGACCTTTCTCCTCCAAGGCCGGCAAAGAGTTTACGAAATCCATGCTCTCCGCTACACGGAGATCCTCTACGCTAAGGGAACCCGCCTCTATAGCGTTCTTTACGATCGGGGTTAAAGTCTCGACCAGTTCTTTAATTTCTTCGAGAGTATATGCCATGGGATCAAGATTGCTTATAGGGTTACCGTCTCGTTAAATATCCTGTCGAAAGCGTTTTGCACCTTCGTATACGCGCTTATCCATTCCTCTCCGGTAAGGCTGTCCGGGGATTCTTGGAAGAAAGAGAGCCTTTTGTTACGATCAGCGGACGCGTACCCGATACGGGTACCGGCATCGTATATGTAGGCATCTATATGCTGGAATGGCTCGCTTTCCTTACGGGATGCCTCTATCTTTACAAAGCCCGTGGAAGAAAGGGCTTCCGTCAAGGACTTATTGATTGTCGTTGTTTCCATTTTTCTTTGTTTTAGGGGTTAGTAACTCGTTCATGGCATTTTTCAAGGGGGCGATCAAGGAGGATCCCATGATAATCTCCTTGATGGACTCAGCCATAGGTCTCGGAACATCGATAGCTTCCTTGCTGTAGTATATCTTCTTTCCGAAATCAGAGACAGCGATATCCGCCGTACGTCCATAGACCAAGTTTCCTACCTCTTTTGTCAAGTCAATAACTACGGGATCGCCTTCTACCGTAGCGTTAATACTTACTTTACTGAAATCTACTTTCATAATTCTACTGTTTTTAAAAAAATCTATGATCCTAATAAAATATTTCCGTTATCATCGGTCACTCCGACGATTATGCCGCCCATAACACGAAGACGGATATTGTCTAAGTCGAAATCTGCGGGGTTGAAAGAAACTCCGGGATAATGATAGCGGTACATGTCAGAACTCTTATAAATAGAAAATCCGGAACAACGCATTTGGCCCGTAGCAAATACCGACCCACTGAAAAAGCCTGCGTACTTAGATCCATCCGGAGGAAAATTCGATCCCCATCCGTCTGTTGATCCATATATGGCTACGCCAAAAGTGTTGCATATACCAGATATACACGCATGGGTATCAGCGGAATTGCTCCAAGCCCCTACCATGGTTTTACAACTTGTTCCGGTATTGTATGTATATCCTCCCCCTACTGTCAGCCTAAAGGAGGTATTACCGAAATAGTCAGATCCAGTCCAGTTAAGACCATTATAACTATTCAAGGAGAACGCACCGATACTCAAGGTACTGCCTACGACAAGGTCTTTAACGTTTATCAAGTCCGCTTGAATATACCCTCCCGCTATAAGCGTCTGTCCGTTTATTATCACGCTCGCCAATTTGTTCGCTCCCACACTGGCGCTACCTGTAAGTTTCCCTGTTAATTCCGCTTGAAGGGCTTTGGCCAGGTCTTCTTTTGTGATAGACCCACTTTTCGTATAACCTAAAAGAGTGTTGTTTAAGGTAGTCAGATTGACCTTGTTCGATATTTCTTGACTTAATGCCCAAGACAGATCATCGGATGAGACACCATCTTTCCACGCCATCGATCCTAGATCTCCTGAGTTAACCTTGTTCTTGATCGTATTCTGGGTACTTAGGTCAAACATGGAAAATGTCACGAAACCGTTCAAATTGAGTCGGCTAGCGTTTATCTTGATCGTCTCCGCCGTCTGGTTGATGCTCGATATGATACTATCCTTAGATACCTTCAGATTAATATTGTCAGCGTTCACCTTGATAGCCGCCTCCATCTCGGTTTTCAGCCCGGATACGTCGGTCTTCTTGGCGTACAGCGTCAAGCTCTCATCCACACCGTCCAGCTTTAAGCCTAGGCTTGTCACTGTCTGGTTTATGCTGTCAGTCTTCGTCACGTACAAGGATAGGGTCTCGTCGATGTTATTCAGCTCGACACCCATGTCCGTCACCGTGCCGCTCAACGTGTCGATCTTCAGGGCGTACATGCCTATCTTCTCGTCCGTCTGCACGAACTTGGTGGACATTTCCAACCGCAAGTCCTCCACGGGATGCGTGGACATCTGGACGTTGTAGATATATATTTCCCCCGTGAAATTCAAGATGAAATCACCGGTTCCGTTCCATTTGCCGGAAAATTCCTCTTGAACGAAGGTATCCGTAATCGCCAACGGTTTGCTTACGTAAAGGCCCTGTCCGGAGAATCCGGATGTCAAGGAACCAGCGGTCTTTACCATGTACATGAACGATACGTAATAGCTAGGCCATACCTTCGTCCCGTCGGGCATCTCCAGTTGGCCGTCCGGTTTGTTCTTCAGGTAGGAGTTTAATTGCTTTACTCCCGAGTTCTTGATATAAAGGGCCTTGCGGCTGGATACCTCCACGATTCCTGTAACCTTATCCTTCTCAGCGTAGAAGGATTCGTTCACGGCCATGAAACGCTCCTTCACCGTGAATAGCGACACGTCGTTACCGAGTACCCATCCTACCGTATCAGCGGAGAAAGAGGCGTTCGTGAGGCAATTATCCTTCTCCGACAACTCGTAGCGCACGGAAGACATCTCGCTGGAAAGCCTGCCTTCCACGATCTCGAACTTGGTCTTCACGTTCTCGCCCGTATCGAGCATGAACTGCCCACGGGCGTAAAGATTCTCCACGTATATACCATCGCCCTCCAGCCTCCCGAAATAAGGCGTTACCAGACCGTTCATGTTTCCCACCCGTACCTTCACGCAGTTTTCCGGATCGGTCTTCATCCCACGGATCACGTCCATGTAGGGCGTGCCGAACTCATCCACCGTGGTGATCTTCATGATGCCGCTACGGGTGGAGTTATCCGGGTTGTCCACACGGCAAAGGGTATCCCTCTTGGCGATGTCCGACAGATTTCCCACGAAATTCGTGAAACGGAGCCAGTCCAGACGGTTCTCGCCGTCGGAGAGATCCCCTACGGCCACTTCCACCACCTTCAGCTCGTACGACTTGGTCATCTTGTAGTCGTTCTGCAAGGTAGGATCGCCTTGAAACTGCTGTACCATGAGGATATCACCTTCCCGGAACGGGTTGTACAACCTGCCCCCGTCGGTATCCAGGTAGATCCGGCCGGTCTCCGGGTCGTAATGATCCACCTCCATCATTCCGGCGAAGATGCGGTTGTCGTTCTCGCCAAGCAGTTGCGAGACCACGAACGTATATACTTTAAGCTCGTTACGTACCGAGATCGAATCGATCTCCAACTTGTATTTAGTCTCCTCCACACCGGCGGCGTTCGTCACCTTGTAAGGCGCTATCATGAATCCCGTCCCGTTCGGGAAACCGGAGGCGAATGTAGGAGAGGAAAGGGAACCGGCGAACATGGAGTCATGCTTCACCTTCAAGTCCTTTACCCATGCCGTGCCGTCGGCGAACAGGCGGAACCCGTTCTCATGGCCGAAGCCGCCCGCATAACGGTCTGAGTAGATGGAGGATTTCTCGCCGGATAGAATAATATCTTGCTCAAATGTAATATCAAAGCCCGCTACATCCGGTTTGTCCTTGCGTAAGAATGTCGTCAACGAGCGAAGGGCGGAGAACACGTTGCTGTCGCTGGCTGGCGTGGAATCATTCGTTCGTATGATATATACGCCGCTTCCACCACCACCGGTATAGGTCTGTCCTTTATAGGTAAGCGTGTCCACCTTATCCTCCAGCTCACCGATCCGGCTGTATTGTGTACTTTCTCCGATCGTATAGACAGGGGAATCGTAAGGTATATCCAAGTTCATTTCCCAGCCGATCACACGGCTGATCCGTCCATCAGACGGGAAGAAAGCGGGGTTTATCAACCGGATCCTCTGGCCCGTGTCATACGTCCTGTTTATCTGATCCTGATAGACCCACTCGGAGTCCAAGGTAGTTGGGTATGTACCGTCATCGATACTTGTTTTCTTTACATACTCCTGTCCTTTGGCTAATAACTCTTTTTCCGCTTCCGGTATATACTGGTCGGAAACGAGTTGGATATTAAATCCGGAAAGAACATATTCATCTCCATTCTCCGGGCACATTATCTCATCGGGAAGCAAACGCCCATAATCCTCGTTCGCTATGATCTCCCATATCTGGCTGCCTTTGTCCGTCCCTTCAGGCTTGAACGTTACACCGAACACCATCCCGTTCAGTTTGCCGGACTGGAAGGTGATTTTCAGCTCTTCCCCCTCCAATATATAATCTTCTTTGAAATCGAGACCGGGATCTTGGTACTGGTAGGCTTTGAACTGGCCGGTGACTTCACCGTCTGTCTCCGTATCCCTGTCTACGGTAGTCACGTCTGACAACGTGCCGATCCGTTTCGGAAACACATCGTCAAATACCACTACGTCCTCCACCGCTTCGGTGTCGGTCATACCGGGATAAGCATCTATGCAAGGAGTACCCTCCGGAAGCATGAGCCGCTTCTGAACAACTCCATTTACTACTGCCTGCTCATCCACCGGACGATAGTTGGCCGGTATATTTCTTGTACCTCCGAACACATAAACGCGGGTGGCATAAGTACCCTTGCTTTCGCTTCGGGTCATGGCGGCCGCTTCAACGCCTAGTTCAATGTCGACAGCGTCACCGAACTCGCAACGGCCAAAGTGTATGACATTATCGGTTATCCAACAATCACAGTTCCATTTATCTTTCGATGCCATCGAAAAGAGGGCGTCCAACAAATGAATATTATCGTATGTCATCAAAAACGCCTTGTTCTCAACCGTGGAATCTATGTCGAAAATGTAATCAACCCCGTTGTATGTATATCCGTTCGCTTTCAGATTACGTAGGAACAGGCCTAGGTGAATATCGAGGGGGGCTGTAAGATTCCAGCCAGCTTCCTGACCGTGACTTTCCGGAGTGAATTTGAAGATTTTCGTATTCCACTCGTAATAATAAGCGTCAAACCTTAGCTCGTAACTGTATTTACCCGGAATAACGGATGGATTCTGAAGAGTGAGGTATTTATATACTTTCGCCAGTTTCCCGCCCAAGGCATCATCAAACACTCCTCTGAGATCCACGTAATCGCCACGCTTGAGATCAACAGGTATGTCCGTGCTGAAAGGGATGGTTATATAATCCTCCTTCATCAGCATGAACCGGCCTTTCGCCCCCACATTGATCGGTGTGCTAAACTTGACCTTGCCTGATATGTCCTTTATCTCGATCATTCTTCAAAGATCGAAGATAAAAAAAGGGTATCCAATTTATGAATATTCCTATATACGACAATAGGCCCAATGTCGTGAATTAAGTACGAATAGACGGATTCGGTTCCGAAAACTTACTCGAAATTTTACCAAATGTCCGGTCTAAACTCTGCGCATAGGTAATACTCTTCCCAAGATAAATCAAATGATAAATCTCGCTACTGTTAGCAGGAATTTGAATATCTACTGCCCCTTTATATAATTCATCGAAGAATGCCTTTCTTTTTGTCTGATAATCTGATTGAGAATTACCTTCTATAGTGAAAGATAGTGTTATTTCTCGTTCATCTACTTTAGGATTATTGGTTATAACCCGTTTCCCATGTTCCAATCGGGATTTGTTTTCAATAAATTCTTTCATAGGCGCGGGTGCACCGATTGTATCAAGGAAACCATCACCCATTCTTATACCCCATTGCCGGTAGGCATCAAGGCCGTTAATTTTTAAGTCATTTGTCATAATTTATAATTTAGATGTGTTCTTCTTTACTTCCGCTATATCTTTCTGAATCTGCTGAATAGGCTTCACGATAGCTCCTGTATTCTCTGATATCTGTACAAGTTCAAGATAGGAATTTGCTATCAAGTCCCGTGTATCATCTGCAATGTTTCTCGTTTCTGTATTTACCGAGAGAATGGCATCCGCTTTCATCGTTAGAATATTCAAAGACTGAGATTGAAGGGCGTTCTGACTCTTTATCTCTTCACCTGCCATCTGCAAGGCGGTAAAGCGTCCATTCAATTCGCTTCCGGTATCTTGCGACATAGCCTGAAATCCTCCTTTAGAGGATGATTGAGAATATTTACCGGAGTTCCAACCAAAAGCATTGGCCATCGCATCCCTTTCGGCCATCATTTGCTCCGCCAAGGCTCGTTGGGCAGCTTTTAATTGTTCGGATTTCTCTGCGGTAAGATCAAATATGCCGTCATCATCCGAATCGGATTTACTAGCCCAATCATTATACAACGCTTCAATCTTATCACGATATTTATTCGCTACCAGGTTGGAGAGGATTGCAGTTTTAAGATATTCCCCGAAATCATCCGCCATATCCTTGCTGCTCTTATCCATATCTGAAAGAGTGGATATAAAACTATCATAGAAAGAATCAAAAGAGACACCGGTCATGGTTTCGTTCAGTTTGTCCTTCATGCTTTCTATCTCCGTATTGCAGTCAATGACATTTTGAAGGTATTCCTGAACATCACCGTCCAATTTTGCCCAAAATGTAGGAGCTTCATCCTGCAATTCGGATAACTGATCGGCGGTAAGGTCAAACAGTCCGGTCATACGACCATCGGCAACCGAATTGTAGTCGAACCCTATGGATTGCGCTGCCTTACGAAGTTCATCCCATCCCTCTTTAGACATTCCCTTCCGCTGACGAACGCCAATAGAATGAGAGCCGATACTTGCACCGGCATTAAGCCTTTCTAGACCAAGTGTAACATTGCTTTTTGCCTTCTTATCCAGTAGATCCAATGTTTCTTGCCCGACTTTGCGCGCTTCATCACCATAGGATATATCAATATACTGCTGTTTTTTACTAATAAGCGTATCCCATACATCAACAAGGGTGTCATATTCTTCTTTCATCTTGTTGTAACGGGAGTAATCGGCACCTCCGAATCCTGGAATAAGACCGCCCAAAGAAACTACACTCGTTAATGCCCCTTTTATCGTCTGCAAACCACCTGTGACAATCGACATCGGCTTAGTGAGATCCATCTTTTCAAGACCGTTCAGCATCTCACCAAAGCCAGACATCGCGCCCTCCAACCATTCTGGTGTCTTTACCCCAAGTGTTTCCATAATGCCGATAACCTGATTGCCAGCTTCGACATACCGACCGATTTCATCCACGCCTTTATGCAATGCAGTGGTAGCCTCCGACAGGGCTTTCTGCTTGTTGTTTTTAGCACTTTCAAGGGTGGCTTTAGCGTTCTTCTTCTCTTCGTCTGTGTCTTCTTTAAGAGCCTTGTTGTATGCTTCCTGCGCTTCGCGTTCCGCATCGGTGGCCGTCTTTAGCGACTTGAAAGAAGTGCTCATCGCTTCGAAGGGGTTACGCTCTGAAACTTTATCATCTATCCTCTCAATAGCATCGACAAGCTCTTTCAGGTTCTCGGGAGAAAGGTCTTTTTGAGCTGAAATAAAGTCTTTAAGATTGGACTTCAACTTTTTCAATGTATCGGTAGAAACCTTATCTAGGTTGCCAAAAACTTGCTCCCAATTCATGCTTTTTTTGAATTGTTCGGCATCGAGTTTGAAAACGTCTTCATTCTTTGTTTCTGTACGCTTACCAATACTGCGGTCTATCTTTGCTACCTCATCCGTATCGCCTTTTGCTTCATCTCTTTTACGGGCTTCTTGCAACAAAGCAACATCATCATTGAACTTCTTTTCTATTGCAAGACGTTGGTCTGTATATGAAAGATATTGGTTTGCGAGTTCGGAATATGCCTTTTCATTATTGGCGATGGCAGCTTTATAAAGCTCGTCAAAGTATTTGTTCTCATCATCCGACAATTCGATTCCGGTAGCATCAAACGACTTTCCCTTGTTTTTAGGATTAGACTCAAAAGCAGAGCGGGCATCTTCTATTTTCTTACGTAAAGCATCCTCTTTTTGCCGATCAATAGCTTGCATCTCTTTCTCAAAGTTGAGTTCCATCTGGGCAATGGTTTTCTTTGAGCCTTCATTCATTGCTTTGATTCGGGATTCATCGACTTTCATTTGTAAGTCTTCGGCAAAACGTTGTTGCTCTAATGCTTGTTTGTTAAGGAGAAGATTGTATTTCTCCGTTTGCTGGCGGAGTTTTTCGGATTGATTCTCTTGTTTGCTTAATGAACTACCTGTAATACCGCCCAAATCTTTATATGCCTTTTCAGCAGTATCTTTCCGTTTCTTAGCTTCTTCATATTGCTTTGAGGTAAACTTAGATTTATCCTTTTCTATTTCAGATAGGTCTTTTTGGGCATCCTCCCAATCTTTCTTAGCTTCCTCGTAATCTTGCTTATAGGTATTAGGAGATTTCTTTTCTGACAACGCGCCATTTATAGATGAGATAATACTTTCTAAATCCCCACCTTTGACCATCATTCCATCAACATTAAAACCATTACGCTTTGATGCAGAAGATTGGGCCATTTTTAATTCAGCCTCTAATCTTTCTTTAGAATAGTTTTTAAGATTGGCTTTATAAGCGGAGATATTATCATCCAATACATCTTTCTGATACTTCTTTAGTAGTTCGGAGTTTTTCCCCATCTGTTCACGTACCTGCACGTAGGACTGTTTACCTGCAAACATTTTCCATATTTGCATATCGGCATCAGACATATTTTTGCGAAGCTCTGGATTGTCAAACAGCTGTAAATATCTCCGTTGGTTAGCAACCATTTGTTTTAGAGAAGTATAATCATCTTTTCTACCTTGAACAGAGCGGTTTGAATCCTCTTCGTTTATCTGTTGTTTCAATTTCAGAATATCTTCCAACTTTAACTTCTCAATATCATATTGTCCAAAGATTTTCGGATATTCCTTTCGGAGTTCCTCCAAAGATTTTTGACGGGTGAGAGTTGCCAAACTTTCATCGCGTGCAGCTGTAAGAAGTTCCTCTATCTTTTGTTTATGTTTCTGTTCTTTTTTAGATGCTGTATCTTTAATGTCGTTATATTCCTTTTGGGCACGTGCAGCAGCAGTTGTACTATCAGACATTGCCCACATTGCTGTAGCAAGCCCTCCTACAGCAACAGCCAATAACACGTAAGGATTAGTGAGCATGGCAGCATTCAATGCAAGTTGTGCTTTTCGTGCCAATATCCGGGCATTAGTAAGCCCAATCTCCACAAGAGTATGTTTACTATCGGCAGCAGTAACCAACATTACGGCAGTCCTATACGTTCCATAAGTAGCAACAAGCCCAACCAATATTTTGCCGATAGTCTCATAGTTCTCGATCAAAAAAGTGGTAACGCGATACGAACCTGCTATAATCTTCTCATTTGCTTCGCCTATTTCATTCAATTTCTCCTTAATTACTGCGCTCTGTCTGTTTTTCTCGCCTCTAATTCCAGTGTTTTGCTTTTCGAGCATATTATAAAAACGACCTCCTTCGGCAGTGGCAGTGGCAAAAGCATCCGCTACCATTTCAGATGAAATAGCACCTTGCTCCATTTCTTTCTTTAAAACAGCAATGGACTTACCCGTCTTTTCAGAAATAACCTGCAAAGGATTGAAACCCGCATTAATCATCTGATTAAGGTCTTGCCCCATCAGTCTGCCAGCGGCAGACATCTGAGCAAAGGCAAGTGTCATTGAGGAAAACTTCTCATTATTCCCCATTGTTATATCTCCTATGCTTTTCAATGTTGGAAGTATCTTCTCTGCATCAACATTAAAGCCGAGAAGTGTTTGAGCTGTTCCATAGGTATTTAATCCGCTTTTGATTGAAAGTTCTTTTAAACCTCCAATCATCTCCTTTGCTTTGTCTTCTGATTTTAATAAAGCTGCAAAAGATTTTTCCACCGAATCTATTTCCATCCTTACATGAGTAATATCAGAAACAAGGGATTTTAGCATAGCAGCACCACCGATAACACCTAATGCTTGCTTCCATGAAATAGTAATCCCATTATTAACCTCTGTTATACCTTTTGCATCATCCTTGTAAAGAGAATACTCGTCACGAAGTTTCTTCACAGATAGTCGGGCATTCGCTTGCTCCTGTGTCAATCCGAACAAAGCGGACTTTTCTTCATCAAGAGCCTTTTTTGCAGATGTATATTCAGCTAATTTACTGTTTGCACACAATGGATTACGTTTCAATGCAGTGCGATAAGCATCACCGAGACGCTTAACATCGGCTTCCACATCCTTAACTACTGCCTTTTGAGCGATAATCTTTTCAGTAAACCCATTAACAGACTGTGAAGCAGCGAATATCTTCCTCTTGAAGCCAGTTTCCATCTCCGCACCAGCTTTAGCAGCATTCGTTACCAACTCATCCATTCGTTGCGTGGATGCAGCAAGCTGGGTATTGAGTGTTTTAAAATCGGCAGGAGACTGTGTGCTATCCATACCCTTCAACTCTTGCTTTAACTTAGCTATCTCATTTCTTAATTTTACGACTTCCTCCCAATCGGAAGCCACACGGAATACGAGCTTCGGCATATATTATTGTTTTAATGGGTTCTTACCCTTGGTTTTGAAAAATTCTTCTTCTGATACTTCCTCCATAACTTCTCCGTACACAGTATGGAGCTTGTCCTTTTGCATAATAACCATGTTTCTATATGGTATCTTGTACACGACTTCATCATAAGACAGATGCAGATTTTCCATGAACGTTGCTATCTGTCCCAGTAAACAGTTGTTTCCTACGACCGTTGCTTTGCTGTCAGTAGAGCAACGTTCTTGGCTAAAACTGACAGCTTGTAAAAATTTTCAGCAGAAATCATTGAAAGACCTGTTGCTAAAGCCTCTATCACTTCATCGAATGTTCCATGAGACAATTCTTCATGCAGAGTTTCATCGCCTTGTATGAGCCACGAGAGCGCACGAGAAGCCGTATCAACATCCTTTAATGATCGAAGCATATCCATTACCGTAATCCCATCTTTCAAATCGGAGAGGTAATATCCGGCACCGGCTATCTTATGAATAGTTGGAGGATGGATTACGTAGGCTTTACCATTCACAAACACCGTTTCAAAGTCTTTTCCTAAAACGGCTGCACTTACTATTTTTGAAGCTTTTTCCATGTATTGAAATTAAAAAAGCGGTGAGCAATCACCCACCGCCATCCTGAAAACATTATTTTTCACCTTAAATTTATGCTGCAGGAGCATCCACTTTTTCACCATCAAGCCAGTACTCACCAGCTACACTAGCAGTTGGATTTTCCATTGCGACAGCAGAAACACCCAGTCCGATATTCTTCTCAACGAAGTTACCTTTACCGATTATAGAGGCATTGGTAAACACAATGTAATTACCGGTTTTAGTCTGACCGACAATCGCCTTGTTGATAACCTCTGCGACATCCGGTTCATGCCAGCCAACAACAGCCTGACCGTCTTTTACAAGCTCACCGCCTTGCAACTCCTTCTTGTCTTCAAAGGAATATTCTCCCATAGTAAATGCCATAGTTCTTGCACCTTTAGCGGTAACGTCCTTGTAGTAAACCTTTCCGGTCAACTCATTGATGTAATCAGTCGTAGTCGGGTCATCTTCTGTGTATCCCCAAGTGTCCTGATGGGAGTTCTTCACTTCTGTGGCAGTTCCTAACCACGTTTTTAAGGAAGCAGGTGTAACGGCAGCAGTTATAACCGCACCGTACCAAATCTTTTTAATTCCAATAAATGGTTTCATATTTTCTCATTTTACGTTTAATACTTCAAACAAAATTCTCACATTCACATAATGACACTTTAAATCCGTGTCCACTTCTGTGCCAATTGAATCAATCGAGTAACGATAGGTTGTGCCGTCATAGGTACTTACTACATCATCAAACAGCTTGTTGGCTCTTCGTTCGAGTTCACCCAAACGAATGGAATTAGCGGAGTTTTCTCCTAAATCAGGAACGCAAAGATTCACTTCCGCAAAAGACTTCTTCCAATAAGTTCCCGGCTGTTGCTTCTTTGCGTGGATAGCAATCCTTTCAGACTTCAATTCACCCGTCAGCGTTTCACCGTCCGGTACTATGTCTATCCCGAAAGCCTTGCAATCCCGGTAGAGAATGTTTCCTATGTCGGTAGTTACTATCATCGTTCAAATCTTCTTTTACATCGTTCTAATGTTCTTAACGCTGCACTTCCTGCAACTTCAAAATCTTTGGATTCCACGAATGAAGCATAATCAGCTTCGTTTTTCAGAGTCAAGCCATCTTCGTCAACCTCATAATCATTCGATTCTCTCAAATGTTTTGTGTGGTCTTGATAGCTCCCGGTAGCTTTTGCATCTTCAACAAATGACTCTCCCTCTTCTTTCATACCAGCAACAACTTCGCTTGTTCCGTCCTCAAAGAACTGGTCAACATCCGAAAAGTCTGCATCTATTCCAACCATATTACTCTGTAGGAAAAATAGTTTGTCTCCAAAGGACTTTTAGCAATCCCCTCCCCTCTTATGCTTCCATCAAGATTCAAACAACGGACTTCTACTCCTGCTTCAACCTTTGTCGGCTTGTCAAAGACTACCTTATATTTGAAATCATACAGAACACCATTGATGGAAACTTTCTTTTCCGCACTCACATCATCACAACGACATTTACATACCTCCTGCCAGCTTTCACCACCGGTACCGGGAATCGGTCGACCGAAATCATCCTTATCCATCGGCTTAGTCACTTTAACCTGTAATATGTGTGGAGCGAATATCATCACCAGAAAGAAACTTTAGGTTTGTTACTCAGTTCATCCTTTAGTCCGTATTGTTTACAGAGGAAAGAATAGTACTGTTTAATCCCTTCGATATTCCAAGACATAGAAAAACCGCTTTCACTGATTGAGGTAGCACGAAGTAAAAGAGAGGGGATGAACTTCGCAATCGCCACCGACACCCGCGTTTGGCAATCCTCGCTCATCTCATCCTCTCCGCTTATCTTCGAGGCAAGACACATATCCAAAAGGTCAGCCTCCGACAACTGAATGCCGAAAGTCTGAAACTTCTGTGATATGTATTCATTTACTGTCATGCGTTTAATGCTTCTTTCAGTTTGGCAGTTGTTTCTTCATCCAATTCTGCAACCTTAGCCAAAAGAGTTTCCTCTTTCATGTTACCGGATGCCTGTATGCCGATGGCTTTCAAAGCATCAACCAAAGCCTTTTTCTCAAACTCCTTTTCAAAGAGGGAGATTTTCACCTCTTTCTTTTCTTCTGGTGCTTTCACTTCAGTGGTTTTCGCTTCAACCCGCTCGGCAAGTCTGCGGCTCTCCATATCCAGCACACGGGATTCCTCACTGACTTCAATCACTTCACCGGGAGTATAATACTTCCCTGTAAACTTGTCACGGAAAACAGATATAACCTTTACTTTCATAGCTTCCTCCTTATGCTGATTGAATTGATGCAATCTCGGTTAAGTCGAAATTAGTAATCAAGTTCGGGTTGGTAATCTGAGGAATCCACTCTGCCGTGTATTCCATGTAACGACCATTCTTGTCACGGTAGTTGGAAATAAGCATCTGACCATCTGCCGGGACATAAGTACGTCCTTGTACGGGATCGGTAGATTCATATGGAGTATGGTGGCGCATATATCCAATTTGGTCGGAAGGTAACAGAGTAATACGGTTATCCGCATAAATCTGTACATTCTTACCCGTCTGATCTTTTACATAATCTTCCTTGATTTCGATACGCGGAAGCCCAATGCCGGTAAATACTTCAGAAGCCAAAGCAGAAGAAACCAAACCAGTACTCAATTTCATCTCGTTTGTTCCGAGAATCATCTTGTACTGCTCGCCAAATTCAGAAGAACCGAGCACGTGTTTGTTGAAAGTCGCACGTGTCATTATCATCTTCTGATATACACCGTAGTCGGGAGCCAACTTGTGTAATTCTTCTCTCAAGTAAGAGATAAACTTATTCTTCGAATCGACAATTACATCAGCCTTTGCTGACTTAATAATGTTGAACGGAAGACTGATCTCCAGTAACTTGTTATTGGTCTGTCCGGAAGAAACAGCGGTATCCTTGTTGTAAACAGTGGCTTCGGCTGTCATAAGCAAAGCACCCAACACAATATCCATACGCTTATGGGCGGCAAGAGTAATCTGTCGATAATCGTCTGAAACGAAGTTTACAATCTCATTCAAAGCCGCCATTTGGTCGGAACTCTTAGCTTGGTTGAACTTGTCAATCAAATCCTGTAATTCAGAAAGACGGTCAATGGACATCTGATAAGCATCACCCAAATAGGCAATCTCACCGTATCCAGAACCGATATTCCTACGTTCACGGATAGGTTTCTCTCCGAAACGAGAATTGATAGAACCAGCCATTACCCCGGTAACATTACCGATGTAATCCTTAAACACACGAGTAGTAACCCTGCGGAAAGTAAGATACTGTTGCCAATAGATAGTATCTTTGCGCGTTTGGTTAACGCGGTTGATGATAGCACTTACAATGCCAGCATCACTAAATAAAGTTTCAATAGTCAAAAACATATCCCACCTCCTTATTCGTTAAATTCAAACCAACCTTTCAAATTCGCCTTGTCATTCTCGGAGAATGGAATAGCCAATTTAGAAGGCTCAATCTCTGCGGCTGTACGAAGCAACGCGACCAAAACGATACCGTCATCTACTTTTGTTCTTTCATAGAGGGCGGAGTTAGCGACATACTTTTGTTTTGTACCGTCTACTGCGGCCGCTTCAAAAAGTACAGCATCCTTTGCGACATTCTCACCGAAAGCAGCTTCAATAGTCAATACATCGTATTTTTCGTTAGACTTGTCGATAGCGGTCACTTTAGCCCCTTTAGAGCCATTTCCGATAAACATACCAACATAGGCTAACGGAGTCTTTGCGATTTTAATACTTGTGCCGGAAGCATAGGCTTCGGCAACTCTTATATTTCTCACCGTATGGGCAAACTTGTTTTTCAAATCTGCATAGACCGGAATAAAAGACGGGAGGATAGTGCCTACCGCCAAGTTCGTTGTATCGAGCTTATAAGGTCCACGTCTGCGAATACCCGTTTGGACATCGTAGCGTTCCTCTTGCTCGACAGGTGGAACCAAGTCATACTTAAATCCTGCTGACATAATTAATTTTTGTTTTGTTCAACATCTTTTTTTGTTTCCTCATTAATCATCTTGGCGATAGATTCAGCTTCTTTCTCAATCTTCGTTTCCGCTGATTCGGGAGGGGTAACACCGCTAAAGCCGACATTAGCAAGTTCCTGCTTTGCATCCTTGAAATAAGTATCTAAATCTGCATCTTCAGGAATTGCATAACGCTTTGCGAATGTTTCGGGAATACCGTACTCCTTTGCCTTTGCCAAAACCTGCTCTTGACGGGTAACCTGCGCTTTCTCTGTCTCAAACTGAGTAAGTTTGTCCGAAAGCGGCTTAACGGCTGCACTCACTGCATTGGCGATGATAGTTGCCATATCATCAGTAGGTTTCTCAACAGGCTTTTCTACCGGTTTCTCGATTTCAATTGGTTTACCGTCCTTCAAACCGTGTTTCTTCTCGTAGTTGGATACTGCGGAAGTAACGGCTGTATTAGCCCGGAAATCACCATAGGAATTTAACACGTCCTGAAAGCCTACTCCATCCGCGATTGTCTGTAATTGGCTTTCGTCCGTAACACCGACCGCTTTCTTTTCAGCGATCCGGCTTAAAGTAGCTTCATCAACCCCAGGGAATTTGGTTTTGAGTAATGCTAAAATCTTTTCTTTCATACCGTATGAATTTTCGTTTAAAATCTTTGGTATAAAAGTAGATAGGTTATGTATAGATAAGAAATTTCAGAATACGGAATACATGACAATAGAGCTATTGTCGTAAAATCAGCATAAAAGTAAATGGATGGGAATAGAAGGGGAAATTTTGAAGGGAGAAGAAAAGCACATTAAGAGGCAATGTGCTGAATATATATAAAAAGGCGTGAAACCGGGTAGGAATCACGCCTAACGATTTTATTTTTTCTTTTTTTCAAGCCAATTCTTAATATCATCTAAGGTTTGTTCATATGTTTCTGACATAGAAGGAAAATCTTTTATATTCCAATAGAAAGCCCATAGTTTAAAAAATTGTACTATCAATCCTGCGTAATTAGCACAATCGTCTCGCACTATGTCAAATATTTCAAATACTCTTTTGTCTTCGTCAGGATGTTGTTCATCTCCATTTAAATCCTTTGAAAAAAACAGTAATGAAAAAAGAGCTGAAATAACCCCAAGAGTCGCAGTAATCTTATCTGTATCTAGAACGTCATAATAAATATCCCAAAAGGCCAAACTATCTGCATCTTTCTCATCTTCTTTAGTAGGACAAATATGCCCAAATCGGAAATGAGCTAATTCATGCAAAAGAATAAAAATTATACCATAACAATAGACTGAATTAGTTTTACTTCCATAATCACTGGTCATATCCAAACAATTAAAACGGCAAACATCCTCCTTTGTGAATTTAGTTGTTATCAATTGTTCTGCTAGTCCAAATTCAGAAAAAGCCTTCTCAAAAACAGCCTGATGATCTATAATTTCGTTTAACACATCAATTTCTTTTGTTCTTTTTTGAGACAGTTTTACCATTTTAATTAAAGCGTCTTTTATTTCCTCTGTTTCTTTTGCCAATTCCAATTCTAAAACATTAGCATCATAAGTTTTAATTGCTATATCACATATGATCCATAAGAACTGGCAATATGCAGAAGATAACTTGACTCTATTAAGAGAATCTAACTCAGCGACCGTAGTAATCTTCCCTAAGAGATCAACCCACATAATTTCATTTTGCAATCCTTTTTGAATTTGTTCTGGAATTTGCGATGATCGAATTTTTGAAATTTTCTCTGTTATTTCACTATTCAATTTATGTACAGGAAAATTTAAAACAATTTCTGTATTTTCCATTATCACAATAAATTTATAACCGACAATTCCTTACTCAAAGACTGAATACCTTTCTGAATCTTCTCCAGTTGTTGTTTGCGGGGTTTATGCACTCCGGCAGCATAATGCCACAACTGACGTTCATTGATGCCGGTTATCCGGCTTAATGCCGCTTTCGTGAAGATGCTGCTGTAGTAATTGATAAAAGTGGCAGCATCGATCTTAAACTTTAGCTCAAATTCTCCGGTCAAAATCTCTACTGGATTAGGATTGTCTTCTAAGTACAATTCGATAGCCTCTTTCATATTATCCTCAATCTCTTTCATGTCGTTACCAACAGTAATGACCGGAGCACCTTCGATGTACGCACTTAGATTCTTTCCCGCATGTTCTACAATAACTTCTACTGTTTTCATATTACCTCCTTTTTTAATTAAGAGAACAAGGGGGCTACTTTAGCCCCGCTTGTCTCAAAATGCTGTAATAAGTGCCTTTCTCAACGCCTTTGCTGTTATGATTCGGTACAATAACCACTTTGCCGTCTTTCTCAAACTTCATGTGACTACCTTTCTGACTCTTTAGAACAAAACCGTTTTCTTGCAACATAGTTACAACGTCTTTAACTGATTTGTAACTCATAACGCTTTGGACTTAATTACAATACAAATATAGTAATAATATGAATACTATCAAATTATTTATTCATTATTTTACTATAAATTAAAAATAGTGGCAACTGCGAAGAATTACCGCTAAATGTTCTATTTTTCATATATTCAAATTATAACCCTCGCAATTTTTCTGACTAAGGAGCATTTTTTTGTTCCATTTTTCTTACACCTTCATTCTTTGCCGTCTGTTCCTCTTCGATTTCCTTCAGCTCTTCATCAATGCGATCCGCGTTCCCAGCAAACATAATGCCCTCACGCCTTGACCATACACCACCACTGACAGCGGAGACGGCAGTAGTCACCTTATCGTTCAAGTCATCAATCATAAACGGAGCCAAGTCTGTCTCAATATCAATAGTCTGTGATGCCTTGTTGAACTCAGTGGGATTAATCGCCCCTAAAGCAGAAACAAGGAAATTAACCCTTCGTTGTAAAAACTCTCCTATAACCTCCGCATGATTACTTACGCTCATATGGGCACCCATGAACATAAAACGGAAAGCTGTACCGGAAGCCTTACCTACACCTTTCAATGTTTCAAAGGATATTCTCGGAGTATTCGACATATCGTAAGCCATGTTAGTAAGCGTTTCAGCTTCAAATTTAACCGTATCAGGGACCTGATTCCACGTCAGATATTGGGCATCTGCACCTTCCCCTGTGAGTTTAACCATCCTATCCTTAATCTTACCCATGAAGCCTTCTACATCGCCAATCAGTTTCAGCAAAGGGAAAAAGTGATAGTCGATACAATCAGCGTAGTTAGATAACAGCTTCTCCAACCGGACCCGGAAGGTCTTTATCTTCTTGCAATAAGGTTCAGGACGATAAGCGTAGAGAACCGGTAACTTAGGGAAGCCATGAGCGAATGAAGTTCTTTCCTCATACCCCTTAGCCAAATCCCACTGATAGACCATCTTATCGGTGATAGTCATAAAGCAAGTTATCTCCGAATCATCCATGAGCTTCTTCTTGTACTCACGTGAGAAAGCAATCATCTTACCTTCATCATTGAAGAACGGATAAAGCTTATCCCCATGGAACGGAGACCATAATACGCTTTTCAGCTTCTTGGTAGGTTTTACCTTGCCTCCGAATGTAGTCTTAACTTTCTTCCAGAACTTCGCCCAGAACGAATCATCATCGGTTACGTACCAATATTCCGCTACTTCCTGCTCGGATAACCAGGCACGAACTATCTTCTTATTCTGGTATTTGATTTTATTGGACTTGAATACAGCTTTGACCGCATCCAACAGTTTCTTTTCGTCATCGTCGGTCGGAGTACAATCCATAGACGGTTCTGTGCCGACCGTAAAAGCTGTTTGAATGTTCACTATATCTTGCTCCAAAGGAATGGAGATACGGTTCACTGGTTCGGTCTTGTATTTCGCTTCGATTTCGTAGGTCTTGCCTGTCTTTTCATCGAAGACCTTTTCCGCTTCTTTTTCAAGAACCTTTCTGTCCGGGTACTTTTCTTTATCCACCATGATTTCATGGCGTTCTGGATTCCAATCGTCCCACAATTTACAACGGTCGGGAAGTTCGGTCTTTCTACCTTTCTTCAGGTAACTTATTTTCTGCCCAATGTCTAATAGGGCTAATATTTCTTCTAAACTCAATGGCATAGCTTATATTTTTAGTGTGTGAATATTCCAGTTAAATCTTTCGGCTTCAAAATGCGTCCAAGCAAACAACCCAATACATAATATCTAATGGCATCCATCAAATGATTATATTCATCTACTGGCTCATTGATGTAGTTTCCATCCTTATCTTTGTCCCAAACATATTTCCGAAGTTCAGTAATAAGATTGTAAGAGCGTTCTGTTACAAAGAACTCCATGTCTTTAATCTTATCAATACCCGCTTTGATTGAGCCGGGAAACTTATCTACCGGATAGATATTCACGCCTCTGTTCTTTATCTCTTGAATCAATCGAGGGTCTTGCGAATCGGCAAAAACTTTCATAGAGAAAGGTTTTAATCTGTTGGCAATAGCCGACGAAAGCATATCCGTTTCATAGAAAAGTTCATCAACATACAAACGGTTATCAATGATGCCACATCTTACAGCAGCGGAAGGATCATTAGTAAATCCAAAGTCCTGCCCTATTCCTACCTTTTTGCATTCCCGTGGGAACTCCTTCACAATACCCCACTTCTTGAATACCGCACCTTCCGCCACGTCAGCCCACTGACCGATAACCACATGAGCATATTTTTCAGGGTTGTTTACCTTCATATCCCCCACTTCTTTCAAGAACTCAGGTGAAAGATTCTCCAAGTTATCAAAATACGTAGTATGGATATGAAGTACATTCGGATGAGTGGAAATCTGTACCTGTACACCGTCAATCTCCACAAGCTTGTGAGTTTTCTCAATATACTTCTGGTAGATGAAGTGATTGGAATCGCACGGATTCATTATAATGATAATCCGGTTCTGAATCCCTTTCTTACGGATAGAGAGCATTATCTTGTCGAATTCTTCTTCATTTGTCCACTCTTCCGCTTCATCGCAGACGAAAGTAGTGATACCCTGGATGGATTTTAGTTTCGCTGTTTGGTTTCCTGATGAAGTTTTGATACCTCGGAACATGATACGGCTCTTAGTCATTTTGTTGACTATATCCGTCTTGGTGGTCTTGAAATACTTTGTTGTTCCGTCTAGGTCAATCTTCTCCATCATTTCGGGGATGATAGACATACCAGCGGAAACCATCGTGTAGCGGGTGTAGAGAATCTGATGAACAATCTTCTCGGCTTCCGTCATTTCAAAGGTCAATCGTTCGATGAAGGTGGAAGCATTGAAGGACTTGCCGGAGCCACGTCCCCCAGTGATAAGGATGATGAATTTTTCCTTATCCTCGTATAATGGATGGTAATTTTCTTGGGGTACTATCATTTCAGTTTGTCTTTAATCCAAGAATCAATAGAAATACCGTGGTCAATATCGGTAGGGATGTCGGCATCTTCATCCTGTTTGCGTTCAACTTTTCTCCAATCTTCATCATGGTGGTACAACCAAACGGACATCGCTTGCAGATTCGGAGCCAGCTCACTTTCGCTGACTTGCAATTCTTCTTCACCGGTCAGATTACCTTCCATGTCTTTCAGTTTCCTAACTACAGTACTTTTTGTCTTGATACCACCAAGAGCCATAGCAAGGAACTTAGCCCGTACTGTGGATGTTACGAGCGCACGCCCACGCGCTAATACTTGAGATAATTGCGAATATTCATTCTTCTTGATGCAAAAAGTTTCGGGTGAAATTCCAATAGCGAAAGCTATTTCCTTGTCAGTGAATCCCTTCTTGGCATACGATTCCACGAGAGAAAGAAAGTCCTCGCTTGTATAGTCAAACTTGGGCTTTCTTCCTCCTTTACCTTTTCTGCTTTTAGATTCACTATTGTTCATAATCAATTATCCGTTATTATTACCCATATATATGCGGCGAGAGACCGGCTTATTTCCATAGACATCAATTCCTCTTTTTGAGAAATAGCTATCTATTTTCTCAGCATATCTTCCCATTATGGATTTCGTTCTATCCCTTATGTTTCTTTGTCTTGCAGAACCTAACCCGTATTGCCTTCCAGCGTTGTACATTATTCGTCTGGACTGTTGATATAACTGGCTATATGTTTTCTTTCTAACTCAGCTTTCCTCCCAATAATTAATCTATTCTTTCTACTTGTTCATCAAATGCTTCTCCCTTTATGAACTTCATATCAGGGTCATACCCGAACCTTTCGCAGAAAGCGGCTTTAGCTTCATAGGTATCGAAGGACAACATCACATAGGCATCCATGTTCTCGGCTTGCTTCTGCGCATTCTCCTTTACCTGTTGTTTGACTTCTTTCATGTGGGCTACTTTTTCGGCACGTTCCAATTGCTTGGCGGCTTTCTCGGCTTCCTTTTGCTCGGTAACTGGTACCATCATATCAGAAAGGGCATCAGCAATGGAGCTTTCCTCTTCTGTCTGTAATAGGTAGTCAACACCAATCATGTTCAAATCAGCATCCGTCAGACCAGCATCTTTCCAATCAATATCGGGGACGATACGGGCAAGAGCATCAAA
The DNA here is from genome assembly GCF_003434625.1 of Parabacteroides sp. AM17-47. Lineage (NCBI taxonomy): Bacteria > Pseudomonadati > Bacteroidota > Bacteroidia > Bacteroidales > Tannerellaceae > Parabacteroides > Parabacteroides sp. AM17-47. Next base: position 193,693 of record NZ_QTLI01000009.1, on the reverse strand, counting down.
ATCCCAAGTACCTTGCGCATTAGGGTTATTCATCAAGATGTTCAGCTCCTTCTCCTGCTTTTCGTCCACATCAATGACATCGACACGGATACGATAGTCGTTATCAGGAAACTTTTGCAGTTCGTCCATAACAGACAAACGCTGGTGTCCGCTGACTACTGTAAGACCAGTACGCTTATTCACAACTATTCCACCTACCAATCCGAATTTCTTGATACCACGTTTCAATGTCTTACGTGATTCATCGGATAGCTTTCTCGGATTATAATTGGCAAAGTGAATGGCAGAACGATTAAGCTCTACTGAATCACTCTTTATATACTTACTTAGTTCCATTATCATACTCAAATAAAATTCTTCCACTCATTGGAAACGCCTTGATTATCTTCTGTAAGTCTACTGGATAGTTACTACGAAGCCAAAGAAAGCAATCAATATTGAAACCAATACCATTACTTGCCTTATTGCCATATCTTACCGGTTCAGGCAGGTTATTTTGTTTCATATAAGCAAGAATATCCTTTTGCGTCCAATCTGCTAAAGGATAACACATACCATTATTCTCATACCCCTTTTCTTCGTAACCATTCAACATTAATCTACGATTCATGCCATCGGCTTTTTTCATACCCAAGAAGGTATAATAAACTCCATGTTTTAATTGCATGGCTTTCACGACATCGGCTAACTTCAACAGCCTTACTTCGGGATTAGGCACGCAATACATGCCACCTCTAAGAATATATGTAAGGTTCCAGTGTGGTACTTGAACAAACTCTATCTTCGGGTATCTGGCTTTAGTCCAGTTTATCCAACGGTTGATATGTTCTAAGTCTTTGACGAAGTACATGAACACGCAGACAATACGATCAAACTTTGGATAGAGTAAATCAAGCAGAACAAGCGAATCTTTACCCAAGGATAAAAACAGTAAAGCCTCACTCGATCTTTCTCGAATGAGGTCTATATACCGGTTCGCTTGCTCTACTTTATTCATAGCTAACCACCAGATAATCCAAATGAAACACGAAGGTCACTGTAACGTTGTCTACGTGAACCTAACTGGGTGGCACTTGCCGTCCCCCTACGATTAGCAACTAATCTACCGCCAGCACCTGCACCATTCATATTTCTGCGCGGTCCGGCTACTCTGTTTACTCTTCTTGCGACTCAGCAATAATTTTAAATTAAACAATCAATCTATATGTTTCTCTAATACCTTGCCTAAAGTATAGTCCATCTGGGCAGCGAGGTATTCTTCACCTTGATACTCATAAACAATATCATCCCCATTATCGTCCGTGAGAATAACTGCTTCTGCACTCTTTACCTCTATAATCATATACGGGCGTTTGCCCTTGTATTCGCCTGTAAGTAGTTTGATGGCATCGTACTTGATAGGCTTCAACTCGATTTCGCCCTCTTCGGGAAGTTCTTCGTCAGCCTTATATTCTTTACCACCACATAAATAAGTTATATACTTCTTTGCGTTGGTAGGTCTAATTTCGCGGTATTCATGAGTTTTTTTACCTGCTAGAATCTCATCAAAATACTTTTGCTTAATTGAAAGTGTTAATACATTCATAATCGTGTCCTTTAAAAATTAATAATCATAGTTGCGGGGGGCTGAATCGAACAACCGACCTCTACCAAGTCAAAGTAGCAAGCTAACCACTGCTCTACCCCGCGATAGCACCACTAAGGTACTACCATAACCAAAGATATAGAAATATACTCAATCGATATACACGACAATCGACTTATTGTCGTGAACTTAGCCAAATATCTCGTTTTTCTCTGCACGCTTCTAAGGTAGGCGCACAACAGGCGAATAATTCACCACTTTCAGTACGGTAGTCATACTGGTACATTCTCACTCTTTTACCCTTCAACTTGGTAGTGTAGGTACAATAATTTTCTTTACCGGGTTGGCATATGCTGCAACCGTTTTTGTTTATTGAGTTCATCTTGATAATGGATTTAATTGATTAAAAGTCCAGCCGGCTTGTTTTAGCTTCTCTAAACCATCGGGTGATATTGCGTAATCAATTGGATGCGCAAAACTATCACCAAAACCGCCCGTATAGAAAGTATCTTTATGAAGAACACCAAGCGATTGAATTTCTTTCACTTTAGATATAGTGTTACGCCAAAGCCATTCTCTATATTTAGAATCACCTTCTTTATCAATGCTAACATAATATCCCTGTACGCCATAGTAATCAAATTCAGAAATATGAATATACCTTGCTTTCTCAACTTTCTGTTTTTGCAGCCATTCCTCGGTTCTGAAATTATCTTCGGGTAAAATATAAACCTCTTCTATGCCTAAGCCTAAGTTTTTATTAGGCGCAACTTTTTGAGAACGTAGCATCACTTTGTATGTCCACTGGTTATCCGTATGAAATAGTTTCGGATTGTCAAGAATAAATTGCATTAAATCGGTCTTGCTCACTTTCAGTTCTTTTGCCAGTTCGGGTATAAGGCAATATTTCTTGTTGTTCGCCATTTTAAGCAAATCAACTCTTCTTTTGATTTCTGCTATATCCATAATCATTCAGTTCTATAAGTTTTACCACCAAATTTTTCATCGCCATCTACCAATATATGATAATTGATATAAGGCTTGTTCTCTTTATCATTATGCTCTTTGCATTTAATTCTCGCTTCTTCGATTGTTTCACATTTACACATAGTGTATTCGGGATAGCCATCGAAGTATCTTACAACTCTATAAACTTTGTTCATAATCATTTACTTTACTATTATATCAATAGGCTTATTAGCAAACCAATAGCAATCCCAATCTAAGTAGACACATCTACCAAATTCGTTAGGATCACAGAATCCCAATATCTCGAACGGGCCAACTATACAACCGTAACCATTAACAACATCAACGACCTGTCCTTTTACCAGCTCTTTATCTGTATTAGGCATTACGTCTGAAAGGTTATCATAGACTTTTAACTGTTGTGCATCAACCATATTTTCAAAATCTGCTTTATGGGATCGTCTCATAATCGTGTGTATTGTGGTAGCCCAAAGGCTACCGAATTAAAAATAAACTTTTACTTTACGATACAAATTAGTGATTGATTGCTTTGCATACATATCACCATTGGCAAACTCTATTCTATTGCCGTTATCGTTGATAATAGGGTTCTCAACTGTTGCCAATTTATAGACTTCTTCTTTTGTCATAATCTTCTATATTGTGCAGGGCTTTCGCCCTGCTGGTTAAACATTTAATATTTGAATCTCTTTGTTGCCTATCTCTGTATCGACATTCAGGACCTCATACTTTTGAGCCTTATAGTTATAAACGACCTCACAAGTATTAAACCCTCTACCGTCTTCTCTTTGGTCATAGACAGTGTTTATGTGCTGATACATCTTATTACCTAACATAAAGTTTATCTTACCTGATGTACAGAAGTAGAATGCTACTGCATATTTCAATGTTTTCTTTTCATCAATCTTCTTTGTTGCCATGATCGTATATCTTTTAATTGTTATTACTTTATTTCTTTCTGATGATGCAAAGATAAAGCAAACTTTATCACAAACAATAGTTTTGATATAGTTCCCTTTATCATTTAAGAATATTTAATAAATCACACTTTATCAATATTAGGTTATATGATAAAGTTTGCATTACTTTGCGGAGTAATCAAAATAAAGTATAGTTTATGGATTTACGAATAAAAGAATTTATGAACGAGCGCAATATTACTTCTGCCTGGTTAGCTAAACAAGTTGGCATTTCAAAAGTAGCTGTTAGCAACATTGTCACCGGAAAGTCTTCGCCTTCTTTGGATAATATTATCAAGATTGCCAGCGTTCTCAATGTGTCTATCACTGAATTGATAGGAGAAGAAAAAGAGGATAATGCTATCACCTGCCCTCACTGTGGAAAGAAGATTAAAATAGAGAAAGGGTAAAGCCAGCCTAATCCCCCGGCTTTACCCTTTTCATCATCTCCCCATATATCCAATCCACATCCTGCCGAAAATACTTATACAACTGATAAGAGAAAACAAGATTATTACGGTTATCGGATATGGCCGTCTGCGCGCTAACGCCTAAGACCTCCGCTAATTTATTCCGAAGACCGTTCATCATCTTCCCGCCGGCGAGAGTACTTGGAGAGTACAAAAACAGGATGATAAAGATGAATTTCTTTCTTTGGGTAACATTCCCCAACCTAAACGTCTCCTTTTGAGAAATAATTTCTTGGAACCACCTATATAACGTTCCTATCATATCAAGATCAGTCAATATAGGTTCTGTTAGCTCTTTTTCCCTCTCCGATAACTTTGATTTCTGCTCTCTGATGGATTTTATTTCCGCAATTTCTGAAAACATGGCACGATTATTTAAAAGTAAATATTTATATTTGCACTAAATAATCGTGTGGAGAGGTGACGTTACTGGTGGTTCGGGGCGTTGCCTCTTGTGTTTATGCAAAGTTCACAGAACCTTTCGGTTCTGTATATCCATAACATCCCGGGATATAACCGGAAGTTTTTCATTATCTTCTTGGCTTGTCTTAATCTCATAATTTATTGTTTTAAATACTTATCTATATAATATTCACGAGGTTTGCATTTTACAATGTGATAATCTATCTGATATGTATTGCATACTAAAGAGTTATTGAAAGCAATTTCTTTGTTTTGATACACCATATCAATACATGTTTTGGGGAATGGATGTCCTTTTATCCACTCTTCAATGTCATCATACCGAATTGGTATGAGGGCATGAGGATCAAAGCTGTTCTTGCTTATTCCTATGAGTTTATTTCTCCTCTTATTGAGGATGTCAATTCTATTATGGCAATAACTAATTTGCTGGTCAATATCTCTCCTAATACGTTCTATTCGGTCTGTTTTATTCATATTCTTCTTAGTCGTTATACATTATACATTTGTTCAACCTTCAATCGAGCATACAGCTTGTTGACATCACCTTGAGCCTCGTCAATAGCCTGTTTCCCGAAAGCATTCTTCAACATGCGCATATCATCCTCGCTATCCAGCTTAAAGGATATCGGATTGGGGATTTTCTCTATACCCATAATATCCAAGAGAAGATTATAATTTCCTTCCTCAAACTCAGACAACAGCCAAGCATATTGAGCCTCCATTTTAGGAAGATGTTTTATATTTCTTTCTCTCGCGGTCTTTACGTAGATGCGCTGTTCTACGGACATTGCGGATTCAAGGATTTCAGCAAGCTCATTCGTGGTAGACCCTTTAATTGTGTATTGCCTAATATCCTCAATATTCTTTTTGAAGATATCAAGCTTTTCCTGTATCTTCCGTTTCCGTTGTTCAAGGACTCGTTCGGCTTCCAGTCTTTTTTCCTCCTCCCCATGATTCATTAGATATCTGGCACGGGCTATCTGGCATTCACGTCTTCCAAAGACGATCAGATACCCTTTGTCATCACGAAGATACCCGTCGCTTGTGTGTACCCAATAACCCGTAGAGCATTCCATGATATCAACCGGTTCATCCCCAGCCTTAAACATGACGGGGGAGCATTTTTTTCGAAGGTCAACCTTATTGACAAGGTCAAGAGTTAGACCTTCGGCTTTTTCTTCTTTCGTTAGTTTCTTTATTTCCATACTCAGTTATTTTTTAGTTATTAAAGTTGCTGTAATAAGTACTTTCTTACATCTCCATCCATATTTTCGAGCTTCTACCCAATATTCATACCTAAAGAAAGCATTAATACTATCTTTCTTGCAATATCTTAAAGTAAGATAATTAGGCCCCCCTTGAGGGTCAAAAAGCATCCACATTTTTTGAGGTTTCATGGCTCAACTATTCTTAATTATGAGCCTTCATGGTAGGCTCGGTTAATACTATTCCTCTAGATCGGGAATATGGCACCAATGGGTAATCTCCCCGAATACCTTATAAGCGTCCTCCCCGTAAACGATAAAGCCGCTATCCTTGCCATATAGATAAGCGGTGGCTTTACCCCCGTACTCACCTCTAACCAAGACTATGTCTTGATTTTCCGGTAGACGTTCCTTCACGCTTACCCACGGGGCTTGCTTTGCCGCCCTTTCAATATCTTCTCTTTCCATATTTTTCCTTTTTAAATTAATATTTTTCGTGATTGAAACTTTTCATATACTCACAATCTCTATCACAAGAACTATTATCATCATAGCAACTATCGTTGTGACTGTTCCAACAAGGACAGTGTTTATGATATGCTTCTAATCTGGCTTTATCTCTAGCTGCTTTCATTTTAGCCTTAATATGATTCGGCAATGCTTCCCGCACTACCGGGTGGAAAGTGATACATTTTGTTTTATTCATGATTCAGTTCTTTTTAATTCATATTTGATTTTGTATAAAGAATTTTATTTATTTTCTTTGTAGAAAATTGATATCAAAATAACCATTATGAGTACAGAAAATCTTCCTCATGAAATCATTGATAGATATGAGGTACACGAATATAGACATGCCATTGCAATTCTGAATATTGACTTCACAGTAGAATACAATGAAGTTATAGAAATGTTAAATGCTTTTACTTTAAGAAAAAGTGCAATAATAACTCCGGGTGGTCGAAAAAGTCCTATTTCAGGAGCACTTGATTCCTATTTATATGAAAAGGGATGGACTGAAAAAATGTTTGAAACCCAGCTAATTATTGATGGAGAGAAACATGACACTCCAACACACAAAATAGACTGTTACAAAAATCGTATAGCTCTTGACATTGAGTGGAATAACAAAGATCCTTTTTACGATAGAGATTTGAACAATTACAGGCTCTTACATGAAAGAGGAGCTATAAGTGTTGCAATTATTATTACACGTTGTTCAAAATTACAAGATATTTTTAATAAATTAGGGAAAGGAGATTCCTACGGAGCCTCTACCACCCATATGGACAAATTAATCCCGCGCATTGAAGGTGGTAGCGGAGGAGGTTGCCCTATTTTAGTATTTGGTATATCTGATAAATTATATGATGAAAATTCATAAATCCTAAATACCTTATTCCTGATTTTAAGTGATATAACAGGGATAAGGTATTTTATGTTATTTATTATTCTTGACCAGTAAAAGCATTTCTTGTACATCTCTTTTTCGATCATTCTTTCGGCCCATAGTCATATGGCTATAATCCATAGCCCAAAGTTTAATTTGCGACCTTGAGAAATATTTCAATGCAGTTTGTTCCAAATCATAAACAGATATCATTCCTGTATCACTATAGCTAAGAACCAACGAATTGTTTTTTCGCTTCACTACAGAAAACATATCATCAAAAGCCTTTTGAACTTGAGTTCGGATACAAAATGGAGACTGATGTCGATCAACTCGATACCTTCCTTTAACATACATTCCATTTTTTGTTTGGATTTCAGGATAATCATAAAGAACCATAGTTTCTAAAATATGGTAAAAACGACTATAATGTACAAAACAATATGGAGGATCAGCATATACAGTCGTTCTCTCTTCTAAATTGTTCAAACAACTTATATAATCTTCCACAATTATTTTATGATTAAGATGATTAGGTTCAGTCCTTAACTTTCCGAATACATCTTCTACTTTTCGTACAAAATATTCCAGAATACTTTTTGACCTATATATTTTGATATCAGCCATTGCAGATTCCGTCTTTGCATCTCGATACTGAGCATAATGTCCTGTTCCTTGACTATTATAAGCAGCAGCATACATAAGACAACTTAAAAGAGTATTATATACAGATGAATTACGATAATCTTCAATAGCCATTCGCAAAGAGTCTATCCAAGTACATTGTTCAACGCTCCACCATGTTCCTGAATAGTATTTTGTAAATAGATGCCAATCGTTATTAAACTGGGAATTAATTAGTTGTTGGCTTCTTGTTTCAACATTATTAAAATCTTCTAATGTCATATCAGATGCATACAAATAATCCAAAACTAATGTTTGGTAATGTTTTTGATGATATTCTTTGGCTTTTAACAGAATATCTTCTAACAAAACATCTTGATGATTCCAATCTGTAAGATAAGCCTTTGCTATAACAGAAGAATAATACTGAATATCATTTGAAATAATAGGAAGCTGACTTCCTAATGCACCCGAAAGCGAACATGAACCTGCAAATAGATCACATATTGCTCCTCCTTGATAAACACTTTCAATTCCTTGTATAACGAATGGCAAAATTTTAGTCTTTGATCCCATATACTTAATATAATGGGGAAAAGCATCACTATGTAGTTTATATTTCATTTTTCTTATTTTAATGCAAATATACGATTAATACTTGGTTCTACCGATGAAAAAGGAGCACACAAATTAAACACTTTACTATATTTGTAGATGCAAACCATTAATTTACGTGGATTTAGCCTATATATTTAAATGAACGTAGCCTCTGCTTGAATCTAACAAATTTAGCCAGTGCTTATTTTGTTAAGTGTATTCCTCTAATAGTTTAAATAAAAGACTTCATGTACTCGCAGTGCCCGATCTACAATGCTTACAATCGTGCCAATAGGCGCTATTCTTAATTTTTCTACTGTTTTCATTTTTTTAGCTTGATTATTCTGATTCCATAATCTTTTTCAGAAACTCCAAATGATCCGGAAACGGGACGGAGTTCTTACCTTGCTTCTCGTATCTTTCTTCTCGTTGTCTTTCCTGTCCTTCCCGGTCGTATTTCTCCAGTTGCCTTTTTCTGTATGCTTTGAACTCTATTAGAGCAGACATGATTACCATAGGATCCACAACACCGTAAAAGGTGCCATATTCGCCAGCTTTCAACTTGAAGAAAAAAAGCAACAATTCGGAAGCTTTCAAGTAATAGTATTCCACACGTATCATCACGGAAAGCTCCAAGACCTGTTGGAATGTAGGCTTCTCCTTTACACCGGCAAACTTGTACAAGTCCATCAGTTGAGCAATTATCCAAGTATTCACTTGTTCATCCGGATAGGTTTCTCCGAGCAAAGCCAATGAAGGCGCATTACCTCTGAACGAACGTTCCACATTTTGAGCACATACAACCTGTAATGAAGGATTGAACTTTTTAGCGAAACTTTCACCGTCCCCGTACCTATTTACTACTAACCATGCCCTTTCCGAAAGCTTTTGCGGCATATTCGAAGATTTCACGGTCTGTTTGTTCTTCTCGTGATTTTGCCCTGTTTGGAATTGCCGGATCGTTTCTGCTATTCTTGTTGTCATAATTACCTGATATTACTTTCTCAAAATTCGTTGGTTTGATAAGCCAATCGAAAGATGCTGTCCAGCCTTTTTTGTTCTGCCCTTTCAGGAAATCGCTTTGGTATGCCTTACGAATCATGTCGGCAAACGTCTTTTTGCCGTAAGATTTTATACGTGCGTTAATCATCCCTTTACGGCTATCAGAAAGCGGAGTCCTGACCGTACCAAATACACCTTTTGTTTCTTCATTGAAGAATTTGACAAGTTCGGAGTAATCGATATGTTCGGTGTGGGGCTGCGAAGCCCCACATACAAGAGATTCGTCAGAATCTCCTATATTTTTCTCTTTATTTTCTTTATTCTTCTTTGTGTTATCGCTGTGTTGTAGTTGTGTTATTTGCTGTGTTACAGCCTGTGTTACAAACTCTTTTATTCTATTATAATCCAATACGTTAGATGTGTTATCTTGTGTGTTATTTACTGTGTTATTGATATTATAATCATCATATTTCACTAATGTTATAACGGTCATGCCCTGTGAGTTATCAGTAGTGACCATTCCCTTTTTTATCAACTTTTCAATAAAGCTCCTAACTTTTTGTTCTCCCCACCTCCAACGTTTAGACAGGAAGCGTACAGATGCCGGATATTGTCCTCTTCCGTATGTTATTTCTCTACCTCCGATACTGGCTGTAAGCCGCGTTGCATCAAATCGTGCACTCTGAATCAAATCGAGCCACGCTTCGCACTCGCTAAAAGTCCGGGCTGCTTCCCACATTTCATTAGAGAAAAACTTACGTGAGAGCATTATGAATCCTTTATCCATATCACTCCTTTATATAAATAGCCTTTGAATTTAACGTCTTAGTAATTCCAATCTTACCAGAAACAAAAAGCTCATTAAGTTCTTTTCTCGCCTCTGCATGGATTGTGTTCATTAACTCCACTTCCGGCACATGATCCGGTGTTATCTTTTCCAATCGTCTCTTTTCTTGAAGGCGATTAATTATGCTTAGTATGTCCATATCAAAAATATACGTTAGTTAATTGTCTGCTTTTTGAATATACCGCCCATTTACCATTACCTCCATCAACCAACTTTAGGTCTTTCACTTCCCCAAATCGTTTGATATTTCCACATAGGTCAACAATCCAACCTGATTCTTTAGACGAATGCGGACGAATTGCCCGGCCGACTATTTGGTACCACATCGCCAATGACATCGTAGGACGCGCCATAACGACCGTATCAAGTTCTGGATAATCGAAACCGGTCGTGAGTACCCCAACATTAGCGACAACTGGTATCCGGCCAGACTTGAAAGCCTCAAGTATTTGTTCTCGTTCTTTCTTTGGAGTTTCGCCCGAAACGATAGCACAGCCAGGAATTGACCAAGTCAACTTCTCTGCCTCTTTCAAGAACCGGGTAAAAACAAGAATGCCTTTCCGTTTTCCACCTTGTTTCGGATTAAGTAGTCGTTGGACAATATGGACAACATAACTGTAGAAGTCTATTCGCTCATACTCTCTTTGTACTGATTTATCGGTATAGTCGGCACCGGTAGTATTTACTTTCAAGTTAAGTTCGTTCCATCCTACCGGATTCATTGAATAGTAATTTAGTTTTGTCAGATATCCCATATCAAGTAAGGTAGAAACCTGCACATGATAGATTACATCCTTGAATATAGCCGGACGTGTTCGGGTAATGAATTTCAGCATAGAACCAAACTCTTGCGAACTACTTAATCGATATGGCGTTGCCGTTAAACCAAGAACCTTGCATTTGAGAAGTTCTAAGAATGTCTTATACATCCCTTCTTTAGGATTTACCAAGTGACACTCATCTATAATGATAGACTGGAAATGAGAAAACAAATCCGGATGATTTATTACACTACCGATCGTGGCGAATGTGATCCTTGATATTTCTTTTCTTCCAAAAGAAGCTGAATATATCGAACAATCTAAGATGCCGTAAGAACATAGCTTCTTGAAATTTTGCTCGAGTATTTCCTTGCTGGGCTGAAACACTAAGGTGTGCCCGTCAAGCCTTGCGGCTATATCCGCTATGATAAGGCTCTTTCCCGACCCTGTGGGTAACACCATAATGGCGTTTGTTTTCTTCGCCTTGTTGTTGAAGAAAGAAACGGCAGCATCAGAGGCTTTCTGTTGGTAATCTCGTAATACATAACTCATAGCCCTTTCTCCTTTCGTAACTTCTTATTAAGTGTTTTGTAATACTTGATTAGCTGCTCATATTCAAAATCTGACATCTTAGAAGTACTGGCAGCTTTCACTTTCAGTAAGTCAAATTTCTGTTGCCCGATTTTAGCTATCAGATTTACCCGATAGCCTTCCAGATGGTCAGCTTTGAACCTATTGCAGTGGCGGCATTCGGCATGGCAATTATTCTCATCAAAGCGGGTAGCTATATGCGTGCGGCTGAAATAGTGACCACAATCAGCTTGCTCGAAGGGCTTTATTTGCCCACATGAAATACATCTGAAATACCCGTTTGGCATACAATCACGAAGCCGGATGAAAAGGGAAAACTCTTTGTCAAGCTTAGCTTTCAAATCCGGCTTCTTCTTTACTGTTACCCCTGCTTTATCAAACAAGGGTAAAGGCTTGTCTTTCTTTTTTTTCTTTTGTTTTATGTAGTATGGCATAAATGTATTATTTTTGCACGCCTCTTTACGAAAGGGGCAAGTGATTATAGCACGAGGGTTCCACCTCTTCCCATTCCGAACAGAGAAGTTAAGCCTCGTCACGCCGATGGTACTGCGTAACAGTGGAAGAGTAGGTAGTCGCTGGTTAAAAGATTATTTTATATGCCTATAGATTAGGGAGAAATCCCACCAGTAAATAGATATGTTATTATTTAATATAAAAAAACTATCTAATGATAAATACAATTATTTGTACGTTCATTGCTGGAGTTGCTGTAATCTATGCGGTTCGCCTAATAGATTATATTGTTTCACGGCTTTAAAATTATAAGATGATTGCTAATAATGGCACCCTTCGTTTGTTCGTGAACAAACGAAGGGCTTTTTTTATTCCATATAAGCCACCGAAAACTCTTTCGGAATGAACCGCCCAACTGGGATAGGTTTAGCAGATTCAATGGCCGCATGGATTTCTCTTTTGTTGAACTCATGTCCCTTTTCTTTGGCTTGCTTCTCACATTCTTCCTCTTTATTTTTTGAGGTAGTGGGTAATAAGCATCATCGCTCTGTCAACGTTGAAGGTGTTCACGACAAAAGTCTGAACCCTTTCGTCTTCATTTTCCCCATCCGTGAATGTGATTTTCGTCTCAATCTGGTAGAATTTCTTTTCATTCGGTTTAGATTCTTCGTCGCTATCTTCCGTCTCATCGTCCATCTTATCAACGTATTTTGCCATAGTGATTTCATTTTTGAGATAGGCAAGCGAAGCATCATCAACCTTGCGTTCTTTCAAATTGTCAGTAAGAATCACGCAAGAATCGAACTCCTTTATCATTGTCAGGGTGAATCCGAACTGATAATTGAGTTCGATGTAGTCTTTCAAGATAAGGCAAGCATTCTCTAGCCCGGTGGCATACAACAAGAATTTATACTTCTTGTCGCTTATTTGCGCTTGTGCAAGATAAGGATATAAGAACTTGTTCTCATTCTCGAACGCCAAGCGGTTCTGGTTGCTGACTTCCACTTCCTTGATGCCGTCAGCTTCCATACTGAAACGAATTTTCGCCAAAGTGTCTTGGTCTATCAGCGTGCCACGGTCAAAAAGAATTTCATTCCGTTCGATGGTTACTGTTTCACCTGTATCTTCATCAATGAAAGATTCCTCCCATGTTTTGAGGACACGTTTTGCAAGGTACATGTTGAGCATCTTTTTCGGGTCAGATGTCACATACCTGATTTCTGTTTTTCTTGTTTCTATCATAACTAAATAAATTCTTGATTTCTTTGTATTTCCTGCTGTTCCTCAAATTTCCAACAATATCCACCTGCTGTTTTTCTTTTGTTGTTACAACATTGTGAGATATTTTGAAAATTTATGCCGGTATCTCTACAAGCGTCCATTAATGTCAAATGTCGCTTTATAAAAGCTCCATTCTTATCTAATTGAATAACTACTTTACCTTGAAATACGGCCCTTCTTCTTTGGGCAGTACCATAACTCAAATTATAAGCGTGAGTACACCATTCCAAATTAGACAAGCTGTTATTGCTTTTGTTTTCATCTTTATGATTTACAACTGAATACCTATGAGGATTGGGTAAAAAAGCCTCTGCTACTAAACGATGAATGTTAAGTGTATGTGAGCGTCCGCCTTTGAATAGGTTTACACATTTATATCCACATCTATCTTGTAGTTTAAGGATATGCGGCTTTTTCTTCATTAATTCACCATTTTGTAGTCTTACGTAACTGCATATAGATTTAATTCTACCCCTGTCTGATACTTGATATAAACCTTCATATCCGACAACATCTTTCCATATTTCTGCCATTATAAATAATCTTTATTTCGTCCAATCTCTATTTCCATTAGTTGAATCAATCTATCTTCATCAGCAGAAGGTAAATATATTCCGCATTCAGCACTTGCCCAATTACGAAAACGGGTAATACTTGTACTCATTTCTGCACTATCTAAATCAGCAGAGCTGCGCAATATCTTTATCCGTCCCAAATACTTGTCGTCTCTCTCACGAATGAAAATGGATGGATTAACAAGCTTTTTATAATACTGTTGCTTCACCCACTCCAACGTGTTTCCGGTCTCACACGCAAAGTAACCTAAAATCACATGCAAATATTTATTGCTTTGCAGGCTTCTTTTAGGCTTTTTCTCTGTGAGTTCTACAACCTTACCGCTTTCTGCGAGCTTTGCAGAACGAGCCTTAAATTGCTCTTTCTGCAAAGGGTTTGAAGTATCGTAAAGGGACATACATTAAAAAGGTAAATCGTCCTTTGCATTACCATTCGCATCAACCGGAGGTGGGAAATTCTGCGGCTGTTGCTGATAAGTCGGTTGCGGTGTAGGTTGTTGAATTGGTTGCTGTGCCAGTGTAGCTTGTGAGGATTGCGACACACCGCCACGCGCATCTATTTTGTAACACCGAATAGACGCCATACGTTTGAATTCTCCGTCCTGATTCGTCCAAGAACGCCCTTGTAAGACAAATGATACAGTAACAACATCACCCTGATTAAAGCGGTCGAGTTCTGCACACTTATCGCCTGAAAACTCTAAGGGAATAACATTCTCATACTCGCTACGCTCTCCCGTATAAGGATCGTAAGTGGTAGCATCCAAGATAAACTCCCGTTTTGTAAATGAGGAACCACCGTTTTTGGATGGTATTTGAACGGTTTGTCCGATTTCGATTATCCGTCCGGTTATTTGGTTTGCCATTAATTTTCTCCTCCAAAAATCTTTTTATCGGTTATAAGTTCTCTGTTTTCTTCCAAAAACCGGATAAATTCCTCACAATGATTAGTGAGAATAGGAATATCACGTTCTGGATTGAAAACGTATGTTTCTGTATAGGTATCTACCACAAAACCGCCTTTATTGAACTCTACAATGTTGTACTCAAATGTCCGTACATCCGAACCGTTCTTCATCAAAGCGTAAGGATAAACCAAATGTTGATGGTGGTCTTTGAACTTCCCTACGGTATAGCTTCCGGTTGTTTTGATGTCGTGGACGCTGGCTGACATCAGTTCGTCAATTACCCCATAAACCAAAACATTGCCGTATGCGGTTGGAAGAATCGCTTCTACTCTTTGTTGGGTTAATGCGCCTTTGTAGTAATTGGCAAATTCTCGGCAAAGAGAAATGGGAAAAACAAATGTGCGGTCATTGTAAACAACCGTATAGCAAGTATTCTCGGCATTTCTCTCTACGTTCATCTTATTAGGTTTCCTATTTTCTATAAGAGCATCCACCAATTCGTTAAACGCTGTCCCTTTATCCGCAGCTTCGCTATCGAAAGGTTTACGATTAATGCGATCAATGAGTTCTTGAAACTGCAACTCGTGAAACTGTTCGGGTGTGTGGGGTGGATTTTCAGACCACCCCCAGTATTTTTCCCAAACCACATCACTATTCAAATACCCCCAAAAGGAGTCAAGAATAGTGGCGTAAAATTTATATTTAAGCTGCTGCATCGTTATACATTTTAGTATTCTTGTCAAAGACCAATCCAAGTTCTTTAGCCTTAGCCGCCAACATCATAGACGCTTTCATTTTTGAACTTCCAACATGGTTGAAATCGTCAATATGTGCGATGAAGTCATTCGCGGATGCTGCATCCCCAACCAATTCTAAACACCCTGTTATATCTGATAAAACCTTATTATATGCTTCTTGTTCTGCCTTTTTAGCTTGTAGCATACCAAGATAAGGGGCAATAATCCGAGTAGCGATGAAATCGTTCTTTGCCGTGGGTTTCCCTTGTACGTCTATAATAGTCGGAACCTCCATAACAGATGGCAGATTACAGGTATTCTTTCCGTCATTTCTATTTGTCGGATCGAATGTGATCGTTCTTCTTACCCGGCCATTCTCATTCCGCATTTCCATATACCCTAACAAATCCAATTCTGTAACGATCGAATTGTAAGACTTTTCCCTTAACGCAGGGACAAAAACCGTATCATCACCCTCTTTTCGTGTATCCCTGTGAGCGACAAAAATGACGTTTTTATTCAAATCCGACAGACAGCGAACAAACCATGAAAATTCTTGATTGATACCGCCCCAATCTCTAATAGAAGGCTGTCGGGTTCCACATTTGTAAGAAATAATGAAATCCATCATCTTACCGATAGTATCAATAACTATTGATTGATAAGCTGACAGATTTTCACTCATTAGCACCTTCATGTCATTCCAAGAAGTGACTTGCACGATGTCCACACTTTGCAGATGGGAATCATTCACTCTTTTAACCCCGTTGTCGAAGTCAAGTAATAACGGCATTGGAGCACTCAATGCAACTGTACTCTTGCCAAAACCAGCTTGGCCGTAAAGCATCATCTTTACATTTGTCGGAATATTCAATTCCGTTGATTTTTTAATTAAACTCATGATCGTAATATTTTAATCGTTAATACTATATCGTTCCTCTTCGTGTACCTTTTAGGATATTCCCATCCTCAATAGCTTTTTCTATTTCCGCTATCCGGTAATAAATTACCCCTTTAGCCTTAATGATAGGATTACCTTCCCTATCCACGGCCTCACGGGTGTCAAACTTGTATTGCTGGAGAAAACCACGTTTTACCAAGGCATTGATAACCGATTTACCGTATGTGTCTTGTGCTTCCTTTTGAGTGAAAAGCACGCGGTTATAGATTTTTTTCCTTTCCTCGGCTACTGTCCTTACCGCAGCTTTCGTAATGGCATCGTAATCTATTACTACAGGAATGCTCATTTTGGGGGAGATCAGTTCCATGGCCTGTTGAAGAAGGGCCATAGCCGGATTTGATTGAGTTGCTTCCATAATTCAAATAATTATATTTCGCCCTCTCGTTCTTACACGAATACGGGCGGTAAGTTCTACATTGGCGTTAGAACGGGTTCGGATTCGTTGCCGTCTCATGTCAAAATGACTATCTAAACAAAGGATTATCAAAAGAACACTAGCAACCGCCGATTTCGTGGCAGGCGAAAAGTCCAGTGTCAACCGGATACCCGATATCCTTTCAGCCAATTTTAGTGCTAGCTCTCTCCCATTCCGAACGCCCAAAATCAAAAATGCCGTCTGGAGCTGGTTATTTATCGTGCTTACCGCACGATGCTTCAAACTGGCAATCTCCTTCTTCTCGTACCCGGAGGCGTACATCTGCGCTGTCAGGTCGCATTCAGGTGTTAGTTCGGTGAAGACTTCCATGACATTTCTTGTTTTAGGATTTCTACAGCCGACCTCATAGCTTTCTTAGCTTCATTATCGCACCAATCATTCACCCAGCTTCTCGACTTGGTGAGATTGTTCGTATGCGCCTTTACGTGCCTAAACGATATACGGCCATATATACAGCCGTCCGTATTCTGACGTAAGATATCATTTAGGGTCTCCGCAATGTATTTCCCCGGGACACTGGTACTTTTAATGCTTATCTTCGGGAACATCATCTTGCAATCGCTATTCACATAGATATGTTCTATTGATCCATTATTAAACTCTGAGTTCAAAAGGACATAAACAGCGTTCGCCAACGCTTTCAGTTCAGCGTCCTGCGCATCCGATGTCTCTTTTAGCGTACCCGATTGCCTGATCCGGCCTAATTCTGACGTGATCCAGAAAGCGTAACCCCCAACCTTATGATGATGATTGAAGGACGCATCAGTATTAATCGTGACATTCATAATCGTGCGTGTTGATTTTTAAGGCTTCTCTATATTATTGACTATATAGAGAAAGCCGACCCTGCTATTTCTGGAAATCGTGTAAGGTGGCCTACCGTCTTTCGTCACAATACCGTCTTTTCTCAACTCGTTATTAATGCGAAGTGCCTCGGAGCGATACCCCATTACATCCGACACCTCTGATAATGGGATCGCCTTGGGCTCACCGGGCTTTGTTTTCAAAATTGTTTCTCTGATTGTTGCCATATAACTATAAATTTAAATTGATTGTGGACGGAACCGGTAACGATCCGGCATACGCACTTCCGGCTGTGCGCAGAGCGTTCCAATACGCCCGCCCAATTGCCGGGGCTTTCACCCGGCCGCTTTTGACAACCTAAACACAAACGAATCAAACAACTTCAAAGAAGGCTTTTGCAGCTAATAGCTTCTTCTCTGCCAGAATACGAGCCGATTCTTCCCTGTCTTTCCAAGCTCGATAAAGATCCAGATCCTTTTTCGCTCCATCCAATTCTTTGTTTAGAGAATCTACCAAATCAATAAGCTCTTCTTTAGTCATTTCTTCTATACCTTTTGTTTCCATGTCTTATCATTTTAAAGCTGTTATTAAATCAAGTTTGTATGCTGAATAAGTGAATACTACGACACCCACAAGATTAGGAATGAACGTAGCTGATTCTGATGCCATAAGGATGAAGCCAACGAACAAGGCTATCCCGTAAATTATATTTTTCATAAGCGTTAGAATTTAATTTGTGCCCGGCAACCGATTCGATCGACAGCTCTCGCTTCAGAACCGGGCCATATTTTGAAAAGGGGCGGCGGTTAACCAATGTCTGACCATAACACCGCAAGGAAACACGCCCCTTTGATAATTTCTTTTTTATAATGTACCCCAGCAGGTCACGGCAAAAGCTATCTGCGCTTATACATTATTATATGTTATCCTTTCGTTTCAACCCCATTTCTGCGGGTACTAAGGTGTAAGTACGAGAAAGAACTAACAGAAGTGACCGGGTGAGATATTCTCTACGCCCACCCGACCTAGCTTTAATAAACCGTTATGAAGTTTTCTACTTTAAATGATCTGAATCCGTTCGCATCTACATCGAAGTAGCGAACCGTTTTGTAGTTTTCTGATCCAGTGCCTTTGATTAGGGACTGAACGTCTTTAAGAGTACCTTTTGCTTTGCGAAGTGAACCGTCAGCCTTTTCGTAAGCGAATGTTACAATACCTTTGTGCATCTGTCTTGTTAGCCGATAGAGTGCCCAAGCACGGGAAAGACATACTGCGAACGCTTTACCTGTCACTTTCATTAGCTCGTAAGCCATGCAAAATACTTTGTGTCTGAAATTTGAAGTTTTCATAATCGTGTGTGTTTATATGTTAGTAATCGTATTCAGGTTCATAAATCTTAGGAGTGAGATATTCTACTTCTCTTTCGAGAGCTTCTATATCTTCAGAGATAATTTTCACGATTTCAGACTTGCTGTCTACATTATATATATAGCAAGCTTCTTCTTCGCCGATCATGTTCAATGCTTCTAACTCTACTCTTGCGTTTTCGAGTTCTGCGAGTGCTGTTTCATAAGATCGTGCCATAATCGTGCATTTTAATATGTTTATACTATTGTATCATCAATTGAGTTTGCTAACTTTGCCTGTGATAGCGTTATCAATTGTTTGATGATGCAAATATACTACCATAATTCAGTAAAGCAAAATATTTACTGTATTTATTCAGTATATAAATATTATTTAACCTTTGTGCGACTTTGCGTACATTATATAGTTATGAAGAAAGAGAGTTGGTATGCAAGAATAGCCATAATCGTGTCATTAGGGGTTTTGGCGTATATTGCTCTGGATATTAAGCCTTTTACATTTGAGAACACAGAATTTCTCGGATGGGTTGTTGCTGCACTATCTGCCAGTACAGCAATATTGCTATGGTGGAATATACAGAACTATTTTTTATTTAAAAGGACGATCGAAGAGGATACAAAAAGGATCGTTCAAAAAGTGATTGAAGACAAAAGTAGCAACCTTGAAGGGCTTATCACATTTGTTAGATACATCGATTTCTACAACAGGCATATCGATGAAAAAGCAATAGATGGATTCATACAAGCTATTGGAAAAATAAACAATAGCACTGAAAAGGAAGGTCTAAACGATATTTTGTTCTGCCTTATTGAAATAACAAAGAGATATAACGAGAAGGGAAATACCTGTCATATATACAGAGGTAAAAGAAGTGATTACTTAGATGTGCTATCTAAGGTCGATCTAGAAGGTATTGAGAAAGTAAAGAAATTCATTTCAGACGCAAATGAGTTATCGTATTAACATACTCATTACTTCTTTGATCTTACTAGAAAGATACTCTATGACATATTCAGTTATTGGCTTATAATTTGTAAAAGAAATATCCAAAGCTATAAAGAATATGGCGACAACGAAGAAAGCGGCATACGCAGCAGGTATTTCCATAGCAATAAAGCAAAGACGACAACCTCAAGGTTGCGGTTTGAGGAAGTCGCCTATATAGTCCCTTACGGGAACAGTTAAACAATTTAGTCGGTATCATCCGCAACTTGATACAGATGCAAATATACTGAATTATATCAGTAAAATAAAAAAATGACAACAAAAGAAAGATTCGTTGAATATTTAAAGTTTAAGGGCTTTGGTCAAACAGCCTTTGAAGAGTCAGCTGGTCTATCACGTGGAGCCATTGCTAAGAAAACTGGGTTCAACGCAGACTCCATAGAAAAAATAGCTATGGCCTGTCCTGATTTAAATATAAACTGGCTTGTAACAGGTTTAGGAGGAATGTTGAGTCATAGCAACAATGAGGAAGACGAACCTAAAATAAGCTACACAAAGGGAGTACCCTATTATAATGTGGATTTTATTGGAGGTTTTGATTTAGTTTTGAACGACCAGACTATAAATCCTGAATATCTAATAGACTTCAAGAAGTATAACGATGCTACTTGTTGGTGTAATGTAACCGGCCACTCAATGGAGCCAGAGATTAATCATGGTGATATGATAGCATTGAAAAAGATAGAAGACCGATCATTTCTTCCACTTGGAGAGGTATATGCTATCGTCACAACAAACGATATGCGTACTATTAAAAGATTAGGAGCTGGAAAAACAGATGACACTTACACTCTTGTTCCATCAAACAAGTCACCTGAATATTCTACACAACAACTTCCCGCAAGAATGATTAGAACAATATTCCAAGTACTAGGAGCCGTCAAAAGGTTTTAGCTATATTCTCTCTATCACAGGATTCTGTACAAACAAAAAAAGAAACACTATGTATTATTAACCTTATAATGTAAAATTATGCCAAACACACCACAGGAAAGCATGGAAGATGTAAGCATTGCTTACATGCAAGGATTATGTGCTTATAATGGCTATACTTTATCAATAGAAAGACGAGATAACGATGGTGTAGACATTACCATCAAATGCAAAGGGTATCCAAGTACAACGTCTGGATGCTTAAAGTATTCTCCAACTCTTGATATTCAGCTAAAATCCTCTTTCGCTAGATTCAAACAAAAAAGAAATGGAGATATTACTTTTATTTTAGAATCAAAGAATTATAATAATCTTGTAATCGGTGATAGGATGACTCCTATAATATTAGTAGTTTTGCATATGGATAGAGATCGAAAAAAATGGGTAAAACACTCAAGAGTTGCTCTTAAAATAACAAAATGTGCATATTGGGTGAATCTCAAAAACTGCCAGCCTACAAATAATGGCTCCAATATTACAATCGCTATACCAAAAGACAATATTTTATCTTGTGAGAATCTAAAAAAATTAATGATAAAAGTATCAAAGGAGGAAGAATTATGAAAGATTTGCATAAAGCAATAGACCTTATTTCTGCCGAAAGAATTCTTAAGGTTGTTTCCTTCTTGAAATGGGAGGAACTAAGTACTTTGATGAATGGTCGAGTTAGACAGTTCGTTTCTCCAGATGATGAATATACCGCATTGATTCCACTTTCAAATGAATTTTCTGATTATTATAAAGTAATTACAGACACATTACAATCTATAGCTTCATATGAAAACAGAAGCTTAGAATCATTGATAAACAGGATATTAAATCCTTCTTATGACATTCTAAAATGGCGCATAGCAGACAATTATACAAAAGAAGGTAAAATTCCTTTTTTTAAAATGACAGAAGCTATTGATAATATTAAAGATATATTAGCCATATCATGTCTCGACACCTTATCACCTTCTAAATTTCATGCAAAAGTTTATACTAATGATGTAAATGATAATATATCAAACTATTCATTTGGTCAAACAGAAATAGGTAGTTACATTCTTAATATTCTGTGTCCTTTAGGCAATTATCACTATGAGATTTTTGAACCTACTGAAGAAAATATTCCCTTAAACAGAAAAATTAATATAAAGCTGATTTCTTCTATATATAACATACAAGAAGACTTAAATGCAGACAATAAAAACAAGTTTGACGAAGAAGTTGATCAGGGAATATACAGTATCAATTTCTTAGATTCTTTGATGAGTATTTATGAAGATACTAAAGATACTGAAATGAATATTATAGTCGATTGGTGTAAAGATGTAAAATTTATTGATAATTTCTCATTAACAAAAGTAAAATTGGAACCAAAATACATAGAACAGGTATGTGATGTGGTAGAAAAATATCGACCAGCAAAACAAGAAAATACGCAAAAGATTTTTTATGGCAAAATTTCTAGCATCGGAAGTAACCCCAATGTTAATGAAAGAGAGCATGTTGAAGTTCAAGTTGCTGTTATTGGAGATGATAACAAAACAATGAACATAAAAGCGAAACTTAATTATCAACAATATTTTTCCATAGTAAATAGTGCTTTTGAAGAAGGATCAAATATAAGAATCACTGGCATATTCAGTTCTACAGGAAGAGCAAAAAAAATGGAGAATGCATCAATTGAAAAATTGGATTAATGAAATAAATATACATGAATAAACTCATAATTTTTCTAACTCAAATCATCTTGGCATTTACCTTAAATGCACAGGATATAACAAAATATACCACAACGAATCTAAATATGCGCTTTAGAGCTGATTCGTTGTCAAAGGTGCTAACAGTCATACCTAAAGGAACACCAATTACAATCGCTGAAGATTGCGATTGTAATTGGATACCCGTTGTATATAACGGTAAGATTGGATATGTTTCTACAAAATACTTATCCAAAGAAAAACCTTCTCTTAGTGCTCAAAGTGAAATAAAGTACTACACTAACTCAAAAGGAGAAAGAGTGCAATCACCTACTAAGTACAGTTCTGCTCCTGCTGGCGCAACAGCTTTATGCAGAGATGGGACATATAGCTTCAGTAGAAGTAGACGGGGAACATGTTCTCATCATGGAGGCGTTAAGAAATGGTTGTAGCAATTCAACGAATTAAAGAACAAGCTAAATATCTAAAATTATGATTGATTTTTTAACCATCGTGCTTCTTGTATTCGGAGTATTACAAATTGTCTTATTCTTCAAAATATGGGGGATGACAAATGATATTCGAGAGATGAGAAACAAATATCTCAAAGATGAAGATGAAAAAGTACTAGAAGAAGTAACTAACAACCCGTTGCCTAGAATCAGTAATGAGTCAAAAACGACAATGTGAAGCCGGACGATTACTCCCTGGCTAAATCACCAAATTCGCCCTAATTTGAAAATCAAATTAAGCCGGGCATCATTTCCCGGCTTTTTCTTTAAACACATGATCTACTACTTTATTAATAACATTATCCACCCTGCTAAAATCTAGCTTGACATAGGTATCCGTGATATCGTGCCCCGATTCATGGGTAAGGCAAAGCGCGATATCATCCATGCTAATATCGCATTCATTACGAGCGATCGTAGCGAATGAATGACGAGCCGCATAATAAGTCAGATTCGGCAAGGACAACTCTCTCCTTAACACGGAAATGCCTCTTCTCACGGCTTGATGGAATGCCGGCATATTCGAATACATCTTATAGAAGCAAAATCCCCTTATGCCATCCTTATCCCTATATTTCTCTATTATATCTGCGATTATCGGATGCATCATCAACGACAAAAACGGCTTGTCTTTTTTATGGGTACGTGTCTTTTTCCTCGTATACTCTACCCTGTCCCCAAACGGCCCACAATCATAGATATCCGCCAAGTTCATTCCCGCCAAGAAAAACGACATCAAAAAGAGATCCCTTGTCATTTCCGGAACTTCTTTGTCCGAATGATAGTCAAAGATTTTTCGGATAGTCTCTCTCTCAACCGCCCTCTTAGAAGTTGTTTCTATTCTGGGAGGGGAATACACCTTGAAAGGATCATTTTTTATAAGGATGTCTCCCACATTATAGTCGTTGTATTTTTTCTTTGCAGCGTTAAAGATAATAGAGAGAGCCCCCATGTAGGAATTGATACTATTTTCACTTAATCCGCATTTTTCTTTGTCGGCTTTCTTGCTCTTCCGATTAGTTGTCCGCAACCAATCCTCGTAATCCTTTAACAACTTATGGGTAAGCTTGCTTATAGGAAGAGACGGTTTCCCTGTTTTCTCTACCACATAATTCGTTAACGCATTTATTCTCGTGACATTATAAGCTTTCGTGGATTCATTCTTTATCTTATCCTTATACTCATTGGCGAACCGAAGAAAGTCAATCTCACTACCGGCATCCAATATCTTCAAGACATAATCCTTCACCTCCTTTGCCGTATCCATTTCAGAGATGATTTCTTCTTTCTCATTCAGGATAGCACGAATCTTCCTTACTTTATCATTTAGGCTGTCCTCGATAGAGCTATCCGTTACAGATCCAGAAGAGTGCCCTTTTCGGAAACGAACACATTCCGTATTAACCCCAGAAGGAATGTAAGCGGACAGGCTCTTATGTATTATCTGTATCTTGGGGTTGTATGTCCCATCGGATTTCTTATGATGCTTGAAGATTACCCATTGTACCGTAGCCATAATCGTGTAAAGTTTTTTGTAAAGTATTTGTAAAGTTGAATCCTTGTTTTGAGCAAACAAAGTTAGACAGAAACGATGTATAAAACAATACTAATACCCTTAAATACCTTTATCCATGCGGAAACAAATAAAAATCCGCATCCAGCTTCACAGCTACATGCGGACCAAACAAATAACAAACTCTACTTATATGAAAAAACAAATACTACTAACAA
Source organism: Parabacteroides sp. AM17-47 (assembly GCF_003434625.1). Classification (NCBI taxonomy): domain Bacteria; kingdom Pseudomonadati; phylum Bacteroidota; class Bacteroidia; order Bacteroidales; family Tannerellaceae; genus Parabacteroides; species Parabacteroides sp. AM17-47. The sequence continues at coordinate 168,854 of NZ_QTLI01000009.1, read as the reverse complement.
ATTATTATACGATGACTACTATCAAGGTGACTTCTGAGTCATTTTATAGTATAACAGAAGATTGTTTGAAAAGGTTCACCAGTAATTTCTTTTAGGCTGAGAGTTTTTCTTTTTATCGACTGTTTGAATATAAAACATTTCAAGCTGCAAATTGTTTTACAAACAAAGATAAAAATGATGATTGATCGGTTTGAGGCATGATTAAGAAGTTACTTTCTATATTATTGTTTATGATAATGCTCTTTGCCTTCCGGATGAATGCGGAAGCGGATGAGGAACACTTTTCTAACGGTTCCTATCGTTAGCGCACTAGGATTAACATTAAATGAAAGCGCTTCCGACGCTATGGTTGGTGGAGCGGTTACCCAAAACGACAAATTTCAAGTAAAACACGGCGATTACTCCTAAATATTTAGGGATAATCGCTTTTTTATGAATAGATTTCAAGTAAAATTAGGACATTTATCCAATTATATCCGTAATTTTAGCCCAATTAAATCAATAGCAATTATGGAAAGAATCGTTAATCATCCTATTTTAACAATTCCACAAGAGGGAGAACACACTTTTTTATTCAATGGCAAACCCGTAACGGGAATGAAGGGTTTTACCATCGCCGCCGCCTTACATCAGGCCGGCTATCCAGTACACAGTCATAGCGTAAATGGCCGCAACCGTTCGTTGAATTGCGGTATCGGTAAATGTGGCGCCTGCGAAATGCTGGTAGACGGAGAAGTAAAGCGTATCTGTATTACGAAAGTAGACAATGTAAAGGAAGTATCGGAAATAACAGTACAGAATTATACGACAGATTCCCAAATAGAACCCAGAGAAGAACCGGTAGAGATCTATCGAACCGATGTGGCCATCATTGGTGCCGGCCCCGCTGGATTAGCTTGTAGGGAAACCTTAAAAGAGCTAGGCTTGAACAGCATCGTAATCGATAGCAATGATAAGATTGGCGGTCAATTCTTGATGCAAACCCATGCATTTTTCTTTTTCGAGAAAGAGCGGCGCTTTGGCGGTATGCGTGGTTTCGATATAGCGAAAACTTTAGCCGGAGACGACCACTCTGGTATTTTCTTACATTCTACGGTCTGGGATATCCTACAAAATAAGCGTATCGCCGTAAAAGACATGCTTAACCATAAAAATTTCTATGTAGAAGCTCAAGCCTTGATAGTCGCTACTGGTGCGGTTCCTTTTATGCCGACCTTCGAGAATGATGATGTGCCCGGAGTTTATACAGCGGCAGTCGTACAGAAAATGATGAACGCTGAATTCACGTTACTCGGCAAAAACATATTGACAGTAGGCGCCGGTAATATAGGTTACCTAACGTCTTACCAATTGATGCAAGCCGGAGCGAAAGTCAAGGCTATTTTAGAGGCGATGCCCCATGAAGGTGGATTTCCGGTACAAGCGAATCGAATTCGCCGCCTTGGCATACCTATTTATACCTCTCATATGCTTTTGAAAGCCATTCCAAACCAGGATCGGACAGGTATCACCGGCGCGGTTGTCTGCGAATGCGAGAACTTCAAGCCAATCCCGGGAACAGAGAAAGTGATTGATGGTATTGATGTTATTAATATATGTACAGGATTGATTCCCGACAACCAATTGCTAACCAAAGGCCAATATACATTTGGAAAACGTTGTGCCGGCGTAGGTGATGCCGTACGAATCGGAGAAGGTACTACCGCCGTACTAAGAGGAAAGCAAGCCGCTTATGAGATCGCCCAAGAGCTAGGCGTACGTTTCAACTACAACGATTACTTACAAATATCTAAGGAATACATCGACTCCCAGCAACATCCGATCCGCATCAAGGAAGAGTCCCCAAGGCCCACTCCCGAACGTCAAGCCCAACGCCCTTTCGTTCGTTTGGATTGCCTATACGGTTTCGCTTGTAACCCTTGCTCTTTCGCTTGTCCTCAAAAGGCGATCACCAAAAGCTCCACCAGCGTAACGCCCGAGATCGATTACGAAAAATGTACCGGCTGTATGCAATGCGTATCCCATTGTCCGGGGCTGGCTATTTTCGGCTACGATACCCGGAAGCAAAACTTATTCTTACCGGTAGAATACGAGGTAGAAGAAGGTGCCGAGGTGTGGCTCGTCGATGATAACGGGAAGAAACAAGGCGAAGGTATCATTGAGAAAGTATTAAAGAAGCCGACAAAAACAAACGTGGCCCGTGTGAAAGCGGCAGGAATGGAAAACGATGCCTTATTGAATATCACAGGATTCATCGTAAAAGAAAACTATCCGGAGGAAATCGACTTCAAGCAAGAGCCGGAGTGTGAGTCGGAGACCTATGTTTGCCATTGCGAGGACGTATCTTTGGACGAGCTACTTTCCGCCATTGGGGATCGTAAATATATCTCCGTCGACGAGGTAAAACATATCACCCGCCTAGGAATGGGGCCATGCCGGGGAAAACGCTGCATACCCCGCCTACGCATGAAACTAAGGGAAAAAGGTATCGAACTGGTAGGCGACGCTACCCCCCGTGCTCCCCTATCTACCCGCTTCGTCCTAGGGGAAATGTATCCGCAGCGTCAGATAGCGGATACCTATAAAGTAGATTCCGGAAAGCAGGTTCGTAAGACGGAAGTCTTAATCGCCGGCGGAGGTATAGGTGGTAGCGCATTATTCCGTTATTTTGCGGAAGCCGGTAAAAAGACCGCGCTTATTAATGCGGATCGAGGATCATCATGGCGTAATATCGGTGGTGGTCGTCCAGCGTTCTCGATCCCCGAATTAGCGGAGATCGCCCGTAATAACCAAACGATATTCGAGGAGACACAAAAAGAATACGATATCCATTACCGTGAGATACGCTATATCACGTTCGCCCACGACGAGGCTACCTACAATGATCTGGAACGTTCCTGCGGTTGGTCCAACGCTTATTTGATCGACAAGAAAGACTTCCAGAAAGAGGTGTCTCCCTACTTCAACACGAACCAAAACACCTATTTCGCCGCACAAATCTCCCAGCATTGTTGGCAAGCTACCCCGGGGCGTGTGATAGACTTTATACGAAACAAAGGCAAAGAGCGGCAAGGTGAGGTTTTGGAAGACACACACCTAGTGGAAGTACACAAAAACGGTGGAAAATATCACGTCTTATTATATACGCATGATAAGCGATACATCGAATACGAATGCGATCATTTCGTGAACGCCCTCGGTTATAGCGCCGAGCGTTTCGCCCGCATGCTAGGCCTTTACACCGGCCTCTATCCGGTCAAGCACCAAGCGTTGATTACCCATCGCCTACCGAATCTGGGTAAAGACGGGGATATCCTCGATATGTTGATAGACCGCCGGAAACGTAACGACTTCTCCGCTGTCTACGGTCAGCAATTCGCCGAGACCGGACAGATTATCGCTTGCGCCTCCCCCGCTGTCGACGCTAAAGCGGAGATCAGCAATTTTGATGAGTTGAAGTTTAATACCCGTCGTTTCATGGAGATCATCTCCGAGGTGTTCTGCGATTGGATTCCATCGTTAGCCACAGTACCCGTACAAGCCACATGGTCCGGTTATTATGTAGAGCCTCGCTACATTATCGATCCGGATAACGGACTATTCGTCGGTTTGCAAGGTCACGGCTTCATGCTCGCTCAATACTTGGCTAAACTATACGTAGATAAAGCGTTAGGCCGTACCGTTCCGGATTATATGGAGCGATTGAGGCTCGATGGAGACGGAATTAGTGAGAAAGCTTTCAAATAAACTATAAATAAAACAAAACCTCCTCTACCACAATTGGTAAGGGGAGGTTTTGATAAAACCAATCTTTTCTATTTTTGTTATTCTATATCCATAAATAGTAATCATATGAATATAGAAACAACAGACAACTCCCCTTTGCTACAGGAATGTATAGAAGAATTGATCAGTAGTAAAATCGATGAGGGGAAAGGAAGAACCGCTGGGAATTATCGAAGCGCATGGAATAAATTATCCACCTTTTTAGGTCCGAGAGTAACGGAGTTTACATTTGCCGACTTAACGACCGATTTTCTTCATCACTATCTTTTATGGTTGATGCAAGGGGAAGACGGGAAACAGGCTCCCTTGAAACCGGGTAGTTTGGACTTCTACATTCGTAATCTAAAGACAATGTACAACAAGATCGCTCAAGATAAACAAATGGATGTTCCGAGAGAAAGCCCGTTCTCCGGCCTGCAGATAAAGGTCCCACCCACCCGGAAAAGGGCTTTGCCAAGCCTCGACCTACAAAATCTGGCGACTCTTGAGCGGCCCAAGAACCCACACGCCTGTACGGCCCTTCACTTGGCTCTTTTCTTATTTTACGCTAGAGGTATGTGCTTCGTGGATGTCTTTAATTTGCGACACAGCAATATAAACGATGATTATATCCACTACGTACGTAGCAAGACTGGCGTAGCGATGCAAGTAAAGATCACCCCCGAGATGAAGAACATCATATTCTCTTATCGGCGTTTCAATAACCCGTGGATATTCCCTTTCTTACACGAGAAAATCAGCGGAGAGGGAGAAGTCACGGCCCAGTCCGCGCTTCGGAGAGTGAACCGCCACTTAAAGAAAATGGGAGAGCAATTACACTTCGAACAGCCATTCACTACCTATGTGATGCGGCATAGCTGGGCTTCCATGATGCTGGAGGCGAATTCGGAAATCGGCATTATCAGCCAATCCTTAGGACATATGTCCCTACGGACTACCGAGATCTATCTTGGCCGGATATCAGTATCTAAAATAGACAGGGCCTCCGATAATATGTTGAATAATTTGGTTCGCGGCTCTTCCTCCCGGCAAAGAAGTAAAAATAAGGTGATGGCTTTAAGAGACAATCCTCCTATACAAATAAAAGAGACAATCGGCAAGAAATGCAAGAAGCTCATTTCCTCGATTGCCTCTAAGTTATTCTCATTTATTTAAAATAGTTCATGCAGGAATGCCAAAGGGTAGATTCGTCAAGGCATTCCTGCACAGCCCTTAGAATGGATACTATTTCTCTTCACCAAAATTAACGGTATTCTCGACATTGTCCACATCATCAAAGACAGCCACGTTGCCGTTTGTGATCGTTACACGGAGGTCGGCACTATTAGGGCCGGCGATATTCACCGTCAGCTTATAATGATAATCCCGATAGATATTGTAATCGGTCACCAAGTCACCCCCAAGATAGAATTTATACTCTACATCGATCGGCGAAGAGTATGCTCCTCCACCCAAAGGATACTGATATTGCCCTCTTACCAATAGATAAGTGCATCCTTCCAAAGATCCGCCAGCCCCCGGTCCCATATCCTTCTTATTCTTCTCTTGCGCCGTGGTAGCTAAACCTGTACCCCGGATATTTTCCGCCATATAGAAAACTCCTTCTTTCTCGCCGAGTGTTATTCCTGATACAGGTATCTCCTCCGTATAGAAATTAGTAGATAAAGGACTTGAAATCGTTGGATATGTCGAGTCGTCATCATATAGCCGGGTTACTTTAGGTACATTTGACATAATAACTGGTTTCGTATCAATTAACTTAAAATTACCAGAGGCCACTGAAGAGTTCACGGTCACGGTCACTTTCGCGAACGCCCTGTACATACGGGATAATACGACCAACTTCATGTCAGCCTCTGAGCTAGAGGGATCCTTCGTATAGTCGGTCGGTCCCGAAGATAGTATATTAGTACCTGTTGGAGAGCCATCTGATGAATAAATAATACTTTTCGTTTTAGCCATCAATTCTGTTACAGAAAGGGACGTAGGGATACCACCTTCTTTTACAAATAACTTGGCGGTAACCTCCGTCGCATTCATATCCTCCGCATTTACGATGATATAAAACTCACTAGTCTCGTTCTTGAAACGCATATCATCCTTCATTAATTGAATCAATAACTGGTCATAGGTAGTGCTACTACTTCCCGGCACAGCCGTTATGCTATTCCTATCGGCAAAGACAGCTTTCAACAACTCGGTTCCATCCTTTTTAAACTGTAAAATCCATACGTTATATATATTAGTATCTCCCAATTTAAGAATTGTCGTTTCCGTTCCCGCTTTCGTCTCTACATCAATCGTACCCGGTACCCTTAACAGGAACTGGAAAGCACATTCCTCCCCTCCTTCGGATGTTGATGGTATCATTTCCTCATTACTACATGCCCCTAGCAGCAAGCATAGTATACAAAATAAACTTATTCTCATTTTCAGTTCCTCCTTATTCCCCTCCAACGGGATCCGTCACATTTTTTATTTCCGTGAATTCCAATATGCCCAATGTCAGTTCTGTTTCTTTAAAATCCCCAAAGAACTTCAAGGTAAATTCAAAGCTATAGGACATACCGGGCAAGAAAGTCTTACGAGCGGTAGCATTGAATACAAAATGACCGGGCACAGATCCACCATTTCCATTTTTATCATAATCTACCGTTAAATCAATTACAAACTGTAATTCCGACCCGCTTAAAGGCAATACGATTTTACGTGGATCTGAGGTATGAGGCAGGCCTACAGCTACGGAATTATTGAAAGAGCTAAAATCCACTCCGTTGTTTTCATTCGCAACTCCATCCGAATACCATGCATTATCCCCTAGCCGATAAGTTCTTGAATCAGATAAGTTTTTCATCGTTATAAAGTTTACACGCAAGCCTTTTACAGTAACAGGAGATACACTAGCCGCTTTTACCGACACCGCTACTTGCGAGCAAAGCCGCGTAAATGGATTCGTCAAGGTAACCGACATCGTGTTTTGTCCCGCTTTCTGGGGCTGGACAGTTATATTGTTCATGAACGTATACATAAAATCTTGTTCATTTTGCACGGTCACCAGATTTCCATCACCCAATTCCGGCGCATTCTCCTCATTGTAGGAAGTGAAATAAAGGTTATATACACCCCGATACAAAAATAGGGCCTTGCCCGATTGGGCGGTGACCTTGCCATCCGCACCCACCACATAAGTACCTTCCGCCGAAGGAGTACCGGTCTCACCAGTCTCAGTCTTAGCACCGATCTCACTCTCAGTCTTAGTCTCCACCTTGAAAGCATAAACTTTAATCAACGCTTTATCATTCAAGGCTGAAACGGCCGCAGCCTTGGTTACGTTCGCTTGATAAAGATCGAACTCCAAGGCAACCTTATCACCTTCCCCTTCTTCCCAAAAAGATTCCTTTTGGCAACCCACCAACGTGACCAAAAGCCATAGACTTACAAAACTTAATACATATCTCATATCTCCTCCCTTCTTATTTAAATACCCACACTCGTATTCTGATCCGTACTATTTTGCCAATCGTATACGGTTACGCCCTCGAATGTACCTTCCATCTTATCAATACGTATCTTATAGACATAATGATAACCCGCCAACCATTTCACCCCGCTTTCGGAAGAAATAGAGGCAGTCTCAAACTCACGTTCCACCCCGTCTACATCCACTGTCAAACGGAACGACAATACTTGCTCGGCAGCGTCCATCGGGGCTACGAGACAAGATATGTTCGGTTGCGTCAACGAGGTTTCCAATATTTTCGAACCGGTCAACTCTATCGAGGATGTCCCCGCTAGGCCATTCAGACGCCCTAGTTCCTCCCCTGTCCCGTTCAATCGCATGTCCGCCTTACCGATTTGCAGACGTCCGGTGTTACTACGTATATCTATTTTTTTCAGCGTTAAGATCTCATCGCTGGCATTCGCAGACTTATAGATATAGAAACTCACCTTTGTCAAAGCATGGAACAATTGAAGGCTGATTATCTTTGAGGTTTTGGAAGCCTGAACCGGCTTAGCATAAAGGTAATCGATCTGTTTACCATCGAATGTATCCGCATCCCGGACCGTGACCTCGACAGAGTACACGCCGGAGGAGGCTGTTACGTTAATGGCCTTACCTTCTTCTTCCGTAGGATAATAAGCATACACATCCGTAGCGGTACTACCCAGCAGTGGCGCGGATTCACATCCCCATGTTACTCCGGATTTGGAATACACCGGATTCACCCATGTATCACTGGAGTTCTTCAAATACAATTTCACGTTATCCACAGAGGTAGTCACTGCCTTCGTAACAGCGTCGTCAGCCAAAGAGACCGATCGCAGCTCAAGGGTGGAACCTGCCTCCACCTCCGGTATCCCGTCTGACTGGCAAGCTCCCAACAGGGAACAGAGGGCCAATCCCCAACCTAGATTATATAAATTTCTCATATTCTTCATTCTTTATAGATTTTAAATGGATCAAGTGGCGCTAACAGGATTGTCGGGAACCGTTGTCTCCTTAAACCCCATTACTTCCACGGAAGTCAATATCAATTCATCGGATGACGTGAAGTTATATACATAGTTCTTACTAGCCCCAAATGTGTATGCCGGCTGAGTAAATGTTTGTTGTGTAGCCTCTGGACTTGAAGCACCGTCAAGCGTACGGGAAACGCTTAGCTTGAAACTCATATTCGCTCCCGGTCTTAAGATACAGACGAAAGTATGCTTATCGCTAGCTACGGTATTATCCCCTGTATGCAACATCTCGATCGTTTCAGAAGAAGAGGCACCAGTCCGGATGCCATTGCCTGCCAAGGTAGCCGTCACATTCTTATATTTTGTAGTAGCACCCCCTGATGAGGCATAATTAATTGAGATCGTGATCTTCGCCGCTACCGGCATAAAGGTAAAGTTTACCTTGTTGCTACTCAAGGTAACGTTAGAGCCGCCTTTCGCTTCCAGTTTATTGCTTTGCCAGAAATTCTCATAGGATTTCTGGTCTTGCAGAATAAAGGTGAAAGCTGCCGGATATGAGGCCGAGAATGAAGAAGCCGTAGATGATCCGGAAACCGTCAACGAGCTTCCCGCCGTTTTCGGAATCCACCCGTTCGTGGCATCCTTTCGGTAAGTCACGGTCTGGCTCCCACCATTAATCTGTATCTCATCGTCCGTACTAAAGCTACTCTTATCATAGTTCGTAGCGTCGACGGCACGGGTAGACAGAGAAGAAACGATCTCCGCCGTCACCTCCAAGGGCTGTCCACCTTCCAGATCCACCTCTGAGGTACAGGCGGGGGCGAGCAATAGCAATAAGCCTCCGGACAGGTGGAGCATGGTTTGTCGTATATTCATAGTATAATGTATCATAATGCTATATAGTTGTTAAGTTAAATTTCCTCCAGCCATGATCTCATCCGTCCATTTGCCGATGGTACAACTTTCCGGGATCAGCATGTCGTTATGCAAGGTCAAATTATATGTATAGTGGTAACCGGTCCGCAAGGCACAACCCGTTAAGGTAGCCTTGTAGGTAACACCATCGCAAGTGAGAGAGACCGTTAGATCCGTAGCAGGGGTTCCCGCACTACCACCTACAGCCCTTAGGATACCACACCATTCATATTTCCGGGATGCATCGACCGGGTAAGGCCGATATAGCGTGATCGTCTGGTTCGTAGATACAGCCGTACGTATCCCCGCCGCCGCTACCAATACGGCATCATTGGCGATGGTAGTCTCACGGTTCACGGTAAACTTCAAGGTCAACTTCGAATTGACGTGCGTAAAGGGCTTGCCGCTCGACGTAAAGTCCAGCGTACCGTCGCTGGATGTGGCATCACCCGTTTTCAGCAGGTTACTGGCCAGATAAGCAGTGCTCGTGGTTTGAAACTGGTTGATGGCCGAGTAATCCGCCGGAAACTGCGCCGAATACGTAACGGCAGGCTCCAAGGTCACAGGCGAGGTTCCCACCACGGTCCATGCGGAAGTCCCGTCATACCGATAGCTGGCCGATTGGGGAGCCGCCGTCCCACTTGCCTTTTTTGTCCTTGTCACCTTTATCTGATCGCCGGAAAGGAAGGATGTCCTATCGAAACTATTATCCGAGCTAACCGCCTCGCCGCTTTTGGTAACAGGGCTGATCTCGGCAAGTACCGTCACCGGGATTCCCTCCGGAGCGGAAAGCCCCGTCTCTATCCCGTTCGTGCAACCGGAGAGAGCCAGCGCCATGTTTAAGGCTCCCATCCATGCTAAACTGAGGTTCATGTAATTCATAGTCATATTTTTCTTTTTATGCCGTAATTAATAGCCGCCGGGCTTAACGTCTCCCGTTCCTGCTGAACCGCTCTCCATCCAAGGGACGATATTGGCGTTCACCGTAATCGCTCGGTTGGATAAGGTTATTTGTATTTTGTGGGTATGTCCTCTTTTCCAAGTGATCTGACTTAAGTTGGCGGATAACGTCCGGTCATCCGTAGTGTCATCCCGCTTGCCGACCACTACCGTAAGGGTCATGTCAACCGATGCCAAAGGAGCCACCAACCCATAGCCTACCTCCACCGGAACACCCGCGGCACCGCAAAGTATGGCGGTGGTATTACTCGACACATCGTTTTTAGGGGTAAAAGTGAGTTCGGCTACCTTTGTTCCTCCACCAAGCGCTCCATCCGCGATCTGCATCGTTCCCGTGCCGGTAGTGAACGCATTGGGGGATGTCTTCAACGTTATCTTCTTCACGTAATCATAGGTCGTATTCACGGAACGTCCCGTGGCGGATTGCATCGTGAAGGAAAGGCGGGCCAACGCATGTTGCAGGTAGATTTCCGGCTGATAAGTACCGCTTGAGGGGGAACCGCCGGACGGCGTGGTATTGCTGGCCGTAATAGCGGTAACCTCTCCTACCGTGTTGCTGGCGGAACCGTACATATAATCGGTAGCGTCAGAATCCCATCCCTTGCCGCCATAGAAATTCTGGTGAACGGGAAGGGTGGTCGCTATAGTATGCGCCGTGTTAGTTGATGATTTTGTCAAGATGGCGTTCGCCGGGCTATAGGCATAGATCCGGGCCTTTACACTCGATAAATTCACAGTGGGATCGCCTACCCAATCGTTTCCGCCGCTACCTACCGACTGATAGGTGAAGGTGGAAAGGCCGGCATCCCCCGCCGTACCAACCCCGCCATAGGGAGTATAGCCGTCCTCTGCTTTAGTAACGAAAAGTTTTACCGCGTTAATCCTTCCCTCACCCTCCGTCGTGGAGGTTCCGCTTATGATGGAGCGGGTCTCGACACCGCTCATGTGGAATACGGGTTGTAAGAATGCCCCTGTCGTGTCTTCCGGCAAGGAGTCGTCGGAGGAGCAGCCGGATAAGAGCGCCAGTATCGCCAACAGGCCTACACCGAGGTGTAGCGGACGTGTGTTTTTGTAAATATCCTGTATCATAGGTCGTATAGTTTTTTTAGATAGTCGTACTTGTATTGTCGGATGATTCATTCGTCCACCCTACCACATTGAAGCCGTCCAGCTTAAGGCCGGTACCGTGGATGGAGATGGTGTATGTATATTTATTTCCGGCGGACCATTCGCCACCGTCGGTAATGGTGTCTAGTTTCATTTCCTTGCCATCTACTACGACGGTCAAGGTAGCGGCGGTAACATTTGCAGTGCCGGAGGGGAATGGTACGCCGTAATTGATGAACTCGATTCCGTCTGTGGTAGCGGCAACGGTTACGCCGCCATTTACCGTGTACTCGTACTTTACCGGTGTACCCGCCTTCGCTCCGGTTAGGTTGCCGAGGGCTCCGTCCTTTAGGCTCATGGTGGTGGTACCATTCGTTTGTAGTGTCGGGATGGGGCGACTATAGGTTATTTTTGTCAGGTTGCAAGGACCGGCGTAGTCCGTGTGTTTCTTGAACTTTAGGCTTACCAAGCAAAAGGCATGCTTAAGGCCTAGGTTTATCTTCTCGCCTTTTGAATCGGAGGCTCTGTGGCCGTTATCGGCTATGGGTTGAGTTGTTCCAAAGGTATTCGTGGAAGTGTTATAGGCTACACCATACATATAATCGTTACCGGGAACTGTGAAATCCAAGGAGGAGGCATTCGTTACCGTATTCGAATAGACTATGGCATTAGCCCGTACCGGGATGGTATAGACCGGGGAAGAGGCATTTCCGGCCGCGGTTATCGTGGTGGCATCCGTGACTGGATAGCAAGAGTAGACTATGGCTTGCTGGGTGCTTAGCCAGATCGTTTGATCCTTACCGTTTATCGTAGCGGGTTTTAAGGAACCCTCTTGGAGGGTGTATTGACCGTATGTACCTTGGGGGGATGTGCCGTAATGGTTTTCACTGGTCTCGTTATTTACGGCATATAAGCCGATGGCCTTTATATCGCCGGATGTGGCAGTGGCCTTGGTAAGGGCTACGCTGGCGATCTGCGGGGACAGGGCGACAGGGGTATCCGGATCAACCGGGGGTACGATGGGGTCTTCGCCATCCTCGCCGCCGCAGGCGAAAAGGGAAAGCGATACTGTTGTTAATAATAGGTATCTATACGGTTTCATATTTATCGTTGTTTATATTGTTCGTTTATTTGCCACCCGGTTTTATTATTACCACCCGGTCTGATTGTTACTACACAGATTTCGTGTTTTGTATTTCGTGTTTCGTGTTTTGTTGTAGAGACGGGGCGTGCCCCGTCTCTACAACCCTAGACTGTAAGTTAATTAACTTTCAAATCATCATTGCCGGTTACGGTGCCCCAAGCGGCTACGGTTACGGTGCCTATGGATAATTCCTTACCGCTAAGTTTTACGGTATAGATGTTTTCTTTCCCCTGCTCCCAAGTAACTCCTGTCGCATTATCAGCTAACGCTACCTCATAATCCGCTCCATCAATCGTAAAGATGGCTTTGGTATTATTTAGGGCTTGGTTAGTTATCGGCAAAGCCAAGATGCTGAATCGGTATGAAGCCCCTTTAGCTGCATTATCGTCTGATAAACCAGAGTCTCCTTTCTTTTTCAAGGTATAAGTAGCGCCAGTAGCAAACTCACGGATATAAGATCCCGTTGTCAAGGAACTATTATTAGCCAAGGTTCCCTTATCAATATTCATCGTAGCAAGAGGATTGCTATTACCGCTTACCTTTTGATTAGGTACATCCTTCAACTGTATCTTCGATAGCACACCTTTATTCTTATAAGTTCCATCATTGTAAATGCGGAAACTAACCAAAGTCAAGGCATGCTTCATGGTTAGATCAACAGAGGCATCTATAGAGGTTTCCTTTTTCGTGTTGCTCGCAGTTATCCAATTCGTCTCAGAGCTACCTTGGTCCGCCCACATATAATCGATTTCACCTTTCGCTGAATTAATCTTTGCCTTATTGGTATTTGTCGTTTCAGAGTTGTCTATTAATGTCGAGGGATAATCCCTATGCGCATCATCAGTCGTTCCAGCAAAGACCGTTACTGGGATTGTGGAGTTATCCGTAGCGGTATTATCAGATAATACTAGAGCTGTGGTTGTGGCTAACTCTTGATTTGTTCCGGGCTGATAAGCCGGATAATAAGCGTATATCTTTGCCACTTCGGAGGTCAGATATATTTTCTTATTCTCTCCACTTTTCCAGCCTGCGGTTCCTGTTGTCGAATAAGTATATAATGCGTAATTATTGCTTTTCGCATTCGTATAAGGATCTTCACCCGATACGACTGTCCCCTTTAAGCGTGCGTACACCGCCACGCTTTTCATGACATCATCTTTGCTAGCGTTAGCTTGGGTACCCGAATTTATCACGCTTTTCGTAAGCGTCACCCCCGCCGTAATCCCCAGCTCTACGGCATCCGGCTGGTTGGAAGGGAGGATGGAGGGGATATTGTCCTCGTTGCTACAGGCAGCCAAGAAGAAGGGAGAAAGAAAGAGTAGTTTATAGTTTATCAGTTTTCTCATGATTACTTTTTTTGATTCGTTCTATTAATTGTTCAATTCGTTTAGTCAGTCAGTGGATCAAGTCTAGGTTGCCATCGACATACGAGGGAGTCCATTCGGCTACCTCCACGGAGGAGATACCTAAAGAGGCATCGTAGATATCCAACGTGATCACGTGAGAGAAACCGGGCTTGAAATTATCCTCAGATATTTCATCACCCATCTTTACGGATACGTCGGTAAAGGTACCGATCGAAGTCTCGACCGTTATTTTTACATTGCCCGGATCGGGTGTAGGCGGCAGATACAAGCAGCCCAGATCGATGGGACCGACATTTGATGCCCCTACCGTGGCGTTGCCGGCAGGCTCAAGGATCACTTCCGAGGAACCGGAGAAGACAGCCTCGCCCGTAGCCAGCGGAACATTTACCGCCGTAGGTATGCTTTTCACGATAATCTTGTTCACCTTCACCTCCAGTCCTCCGGCATCATGCTTCTTTGCCTTGAATACCAGCTGGGTAAGCAGGTGGGCGTAATTCAATGAGCGATTCGCCTCGACCCCGGCGACGGTATTGCCCGTAAACCGGTTACCATCCCACTTATTACCCGCCAAGGGACCGGCGTACATCAAGTCCATATGCCCGTCAAGGGTATAGCTTACGGTACCCTCGGCGGCATCGTACGAGTTATCGCCCGCCACGGGAGATACGCCGACCAGATACACGTTCGCTCCCATGCGGGGATAATGGTGCTTACGAGAGGCATCCCATGAGATACTCCCGCCTACCGCCACATCAGCCGTCCGCTCTACCCATTCCTCGTAGAATACGGCATCGGCCCAACTTGTGGTCACGTCGGATACGGGGGTGGAGAAACGATCGGCAAGACTCGTATAGTCGGGAACACCTGTGATGGCGTCGAGACGGGTCACGCAAAAGAGGGTGGTCTTGAACGCCTCCGCCTCTCCCACTTCCGCTTTCGTGCTTATGGACGTGTCCGGGTACGTCGCCCGAAGCTCGATCGGAGGATCGGCGGAAGGTATCTCACCTCCCGTCGATCCATTGTCCGAGCAAGCGGCCAACGATCCCATGACTATCATCGACAATATGTATGTAGAGAGTTGTCTCATGATGGTTGAGGGATATTTGGGATTATTTCAAGTCAACGGTTCCGCCGTTACCCTGTTTCCATTCGTTGACAGTGGCTTTCACTTCCAGTGCCTTCACATTATCTCCTGTAGGTTTGTCTGGCTCGGTAATGTTCAACGTAACCGTATGGGCATAGCCTTCTTGGGCATTCAACTTTTCACCTGCATTCTTTGAGTCCATCACCGGGACATTCAAGAAGGTACGATCCGTACCGCCTACGTTGATCGTTACGTTCAGCTTGATATCGTTAGACGGAGCGACCATTACCGCCGGGCTAATCGTAGAAGCTGTCGTGGAAAGGGTGGTTGTCGTGATATTGGGAACAGAGAAATCGGAGGCAGTAGCCCAATTCACGTCACCATTTGTCAGGTTCACGGATTGGGGCAATTGCGTGCCCAAAACCTTGATGCTCTTGATGGATACGTCCTTTCCGGCCCATTCTCCTTTGTTATCAGCCACACTAGTGTAACTAGCGGCGAAAACCAATTGGGTGGTCTTGTGTGAAAACGTCAACTTACATCCATCCTGATTTGGTGACGCTGCAGTTCCGGCATCTTGATCCGCACCGATCGTCATGACATCCTGCAAGCCGTCCACCTTGCCGAAAACCACTTTTGAGGACTCGATTGTTCCGGAAGGAACGACCGCCGTAATATGGGAGTTTTTAGGACTCGCCTGCGCATTATCATAATACAAGGTGGGAGTCAAGGTAATATCCGTCTCTGTCCCAGCCGTAAATACAGCGCCGGCTACGTTGGCACGAGTTTTCAATTCCTTTGTAGCTCCATCGATCTCATTCTTGTAAACCGGATTAAAGCTACCCCAATCATGCTCGTGTCCGGAAGTCACGTCCACCATCACCACGATACCTTCCACCTGCGATCCGCTCGTGATCGGGGCTTTAGTCGTGATACCTTCCACGCTTTGTGTCAATTTGATCGCTACCGGAGCGTTCGCCGTACCCAAATCGGGAGTGATCACATCCTTGTCGTTCGAGCAGCTTGCCGCTAACAGGGCCACAGCCGCCATTGTCAAAATCTTTTTCATTTGTCTTGTAATTTTAAAGTATTAATAAAAAATATGAATTAAATAATCTTGTCTATAAATCGGCGTTGCCGCCATTGCCCGGTTTCCACGGGGTGACGGTTGCCGTTATCTTTACTTGGTACTCCTCGAAGGGATCCGGCTCCTTGGGTTCCTCGGGAGTATCGGGATCGTCCGGTTCCTCCGGATCAACGGGTATCTCAAGCGAGATCTCAATATCGTAAGCCCCTCCACTCTCGTTGCCCTCGCCACCGAACGAGACGGGGAGATCCTTGAAATCCTGCCCGGAGGCGGGATCACCTTCCGGCGCGAGCGTCATGTCAAGCGTCAAGGAGGCCTTGGGCTGCACCAGCACGAATCCGGGGAGCGTCACTACGCCATCCACCACGGGGATACCATTCCCGTCATCGGAAGAATAGATGATCACCGAGCTGGTCTCCCCGACCGGGACCACCTCTCCATCCGACAAGGACACCTTAGCTACCGAGGCTAGCCCGTTCAGCTTGACGGCATGTACGCTATACCCGTCCGGCGCTCCTTTGACACGTAGGCGGAAGCTGAGTTGCGTCAGCAGGTGCTTATGGATCAAGGACGTTTCCGTAGCGTCGAAACGGCGGGACAGGGAACCGCTCCGCTCATCGGTCAGCATCAAGTCTTCCTGCCCCGTCAGCTCGTACCGTACCTCGCCGTTCACGTGGGGGGCGGCGGGGTGATAGCTGCGGATGAAAAGCGCAGAGCCGTCCGTGGGATAGTAGCGCTCCGGGTCCAAGAGGATATCGCCCTCCGTGGCCGTCCCCGTCCAATGCTCCGTGTAATCGCCGGCGGAAGTGCCTACGGCGATGGATACGGGCGTGGAGTCGAAAACGTCCACGGCGGCACGGGTCTGGATGCCGGTGTAAAGGCGGATCGGGACGGCGGGGCTTACCTTCAAGGAGAGATCCAGCGTATCACGGCCCGAGGACATGGCCTCATGCAGGCTCGCGGTCAGGTTCTCCTTGTAGCTGAAACGCTCGCCGCCGGCGGTCTCGAACGAGAGCGTGCAGACGTTGCTCCGGTCCGAGCCGTCCAGCGTCACCGTACCCAAGATACCCGCCACGGCTTGGTAAACGCCCGCCACGCCCGCAGCCGAGGCACGGAAATCAAGGTCGAGCACACCCACTCCTGTCGCTATCCGGTCAGACAGGCGCACCGACGAGGCTATCCCGTCCAAACGGCCCTCCACCTTCGCCCCGCCGAAGCCTTTCCCCGCGTCGATGGTAAGGCGCAAGATCCGGCGGATATCCTTGGGGGTCGATGAGATCGCGGTCTCATCGCCATCGGTCACTTTAATCCCCGTCACGCTCTCCACGTAAAGAGGGCTATCCAGCGATACCAGCAGGCTGTCGCTTCCCGAGGGAAGGGCGGCGGCATAGGCTTTCCCCAGATTCTCCGTATCGCTCAACCGGACTTCGGCGGGGTTGGCGCCCGCGACCAGCAGTGCGTACTCCCCCACCACGAGCCGCTCGCTCCACGACCACGTAGACGGCGTTCCGGCGGGCTCTTCCTTCCCCGCCACGCTGGAACCATCCGCCTTATAAGCGAAAACGGCCAAGGGAGTATCGCCCGTATGTCGCACGGATACCCGCAACAATCCCTCGCCGGAACCGGGAACGGGTGGTTCCGGATCGTCCTTACCGCAAGCTCCCAAGACGAGGAAGCCGAGTAATAAAAAAGCTGTTTTTTTCGATAAATGTCTTAATCTCATATACTAGTTTATCTATAGTTTTTCCTTTCCCTCTGTACGGGCCGGTTCCCTGCCGTCGGGGAGGGTGTCTCCCTAGCGTTAGGGACAATGCCTCCCTAGTGTTAGGGATGATGTCTCCCCTGTGCTAGGGATGATGCCTCCCCCGGATCAAATCTCATCCGGGCTCTCGGAGTCGCCTCCCCCGGCGCCCACGGTGAGCGGCAGCTTGTACTCGATCGTGCGGGGAGACTTGAGCAAGGTGACGCCTTTCGAGAACTGCGTCACGATGCGCAGCCTGTACTTGCCGTCGGTCAAGGCCGGTACGCGGGCGATGATACGGCTGGGGTCGTTTTGCGTGAGGCGGCGGGTCACGGGCGTAACCTTCTCGCCGTCTTCCGACACGAAAAAGATACCTACCGAGCTGTCCGCCCCGTTAATACGGATACGGTCGCCCTCGATCAGTATGTCCTCGTTCGGGGTGATAGAGCCGTTGGACAATCCCGTGAAGGTATCGGTCACCATGCCGATGCGCCCTACCTCAGACTTGGCTCCGAGAACCTCCACGCCCACCTTGCTCAACGCGTCACGCATCTCGGCGGAGGGCACGATATCGAGCGTCAGCTTATGGATAGCGGGATCGAACTTCGCCGTCTCGCCTCCCCAAGGGCCCGTGATACGGGGCGTGTACTGGCACACCTCGGTGAGTAGGCTGTAGCCCATCATGAGGTGCTCCCGCACGATGCGGTCGCGTTGCTTGATGATAGAGAGCAAGGTGTCGTACTTGATCTCGGAACCTTCCTTGATGATGGCGTTGGCTATATTCTCGTTGTGCAGGGTGTCTTTTTGGGTCAATACCTCCGCGATGTAGTCGTTGTCGTCATCCTTGGTTAACAAATTCGGCCGAAGCCATACTTTCCAGTAATACTCGTTTGCCATGATTGGTTTGTTTTTAATTGTTAGTAATCCGTTTAATTATATGTTATGTCATGATCTTATTCTTGGATACAGCGGATGTTTTGGGCATCACGGTTATCTTTGCCGACGAACTTAAGTCCTCCTCCCCCTTCTACGATCCCACCGCTACGACTGGCGACAAATACGCTACTCATTTTGGCATTGGAGGCTGTAATAGCCAAGAAAGTCGTGTATCCCACATTATTTAATGTGGTCAAATCCGCCGGATAACCGGAGAATCGCAGGTACGTGCCGTTTGCCGTATTATCGTATTTCAAAAGGACTCCACCATTTTTTTCAGAATTAGATAGTATCGTATTCCAGTCAGAGGAATTACGGCTTATTAGTACTTGAAGTTCATTCTGTGTCGGAACCCGCCAACCGGCAGGACATGGATCATGCACGGTTTTGCTGTCACTCCAAGTGGGCCTGCCGTTCGCATCCGAACTGGGATTGGATGACCATTCCTGATTTTGGGGCTGCCCAAAAGCCTCGGGATGCTGATAGGCATGATGAACCGAGCTGAAATTAAGACCTGTCGGCATCACCCATGTGATTCCGTCCGCCTTATACCTGTTCAGGCAATGCTTGGGAGGTAGGGCGGCATTGATGGTGAATTTATATTGATTCGCTATTTTTTCCGCCGTATAGCTTCCGGGGAAAGGGTCTTTACGTGCCCTCTGGTAATGAAAACCGTTGGCACGCGACATATCGAGGATATCGGAGGGGACGGACACATAGCCATCGTAGGCGCCTAGGCAACGATCCATGATGGGCTTATATGAGGTCGCCCCGTTCTGCAATTTCAAGATGCGCTGGTTGTCCGGCAAGAGAATGGTAGCGTCGGTTGTTGCCGAGGGACTATAATCCGTTACCCACACATGCCAGCTCCAAAGGATATTGCCCGTTCCGTTCTCGCCATCGTAGGCGGCGATAAGGCCACTGCCTCCCGTGGTGTTCGGAGCGACACGGCAGTAGATACGGGCATCCGTGAGGCTGTCGCCGTTCTTTAGCTCCACGATGTTCGTGTGATCATCTTCGGCCGGTACCTGCGGGGCGTATTTGTTAACGACTCCCAGTGCGGGGTCGCCCAAGTCGCCATCCTCCAGCGTCTGCCACAATACTTTCACAGATTTTATCGGGGTGGAGAAGGTAGTGCCCGAAAGGCCGCACCAGTCTCGCAATATCGTATTGCCTCCGGCTACTCCCTTTATAGTGTAGTTGTATGGGTTGAAGCAGAACGCTCCACCCGGTTTTACCATAAAGCAGTTCGCTGTGGGGACTATGTTGTTGTTGTTCTGCGAGGCAGGGATTGGGTCGATGATGGTTATGCGACGGTCGTCAACTGGAAGCGTATTGTGCGACATCTCTACATTATATATATAGTTCGTGTTATCGTATAAGTCGAACTCCTTGCTGGTGCTGCCACCCAGATAGATGCGGTAGTTCAGTTTCTTCCGGCTATCCGTTTCGTTGCCGCCGTCGCTCTTGTGGCGAGAGATGAAGGTAGCGTAGGCGCTGCCCTTCGGGGCGTTCGCCTTCGTGCGGTAATAAGCGGAGGAGGCGTAGGCGCTCTCCCCGCGTACGACGGAGGGAATCCAGCAGGTATAGCTTCCCTCGTCCGAGACGCTTGCCACCTGTATGGTGGTATATTGATCCAACAGGGACGGGTAGGTATCGTCATTGACGGGTTTCAACAACCTGTAGTCTACGGGGATGGATTGCAGCAGGACTTGCTCTAGAGTATAGCCGGTTTTCTCCGATTCGTTTTTCCAAGACAGCGTCAGGCGGGTAGCCAAGCGGCGCAGGAGGATGCGGACATCCGTACCGTCAGGGCTTTGGATCTCGCCTGCCGAGGTTACGTTCACCTTAGGCAGGTGAAGGATATAGGGCATGGCCTTTATATCCCCCTCATTCTTGATCCCCTCGATCATGGATGCCGTGGCTGTCGTGCTTTGCACGGCGGAAAGGCTTTTCCCGCTAAGGGAACCCACCGTGTAGGCGGAACCGTTATATCCCCGGGCGATTATCACCAGCTGGCAATTGTCCAAAGCCTCCAGCGTGACCGTGAAGGAGGAACCAATCTCAACGGCGCTCGTATAACTCACTCCTTTGCCGGTTTTAAAATTACCGCCCGCATCGTATTGCCAGATCTCCAAGCCGTAAAGCTTATCCGGCTTGGCGGTGGCCAACGGGTCTTCTACGGCAGCCTTGGTCTTGGCAGAGGATTGCAGCCGCACATTGAGACCGGAGCCGGAACCAACGCCCTCCCCCGCTTTCGTACCGGACGTGCCGCCGGCAAGCGATGCGGCATCCACCTCGTCGGCGATACCCACGCAGAGCGATACCTCCACCGCCTTGCCCTCACCCGTAGATGGGCAGGGTGAATCGAGACGATTCTCACAACTTGACATTCCTAACATCGATACTATTGACATCATGATCAATACTGCTTTTTGTAATTTTACACCTATTTCCTCCATACCTGCACGTGCTTTTTCACTACTACATTTTACATTTTTTTACTTGAATCACGCTGTCTCTTTCTTACGCAGAAAGAGACAACAGGAGAATAAACGCTCCTATCCGCTGTTTTTCAAGCCCTTGGAAATGTTAATAGGACAAGGCATGTCACGCTTGACGGCTCGCTATTGTTTGTCTTTTTTAATTTTGACAAAAGATTTAAGCACTCACCTTGCCTTTATCAGCAATTTGAGCTACTTTTACGTCCGAAAACGGATATTTATCCGTCATTCTGAAAGTTGTCTCTTTCTGCGTAAGAAAGAGACAACTTTTTTTCTTTCATCTCTTCATTCTCAATATCTTCCATTTTATTTCCTTTTTTACATTTTCATGCATTTCGCTTTTTGTCTCTTTACAAATCACTACTCATTTAACATTTCGGACTTACTGTCCGGAAAGGCACGCACGAAACCGCACGATACCCGACGGGGGTACCGTGTAACTTCACGCATGCGACAACAATTATATCATCGCATGACGGGATTAATAAGGATAAGGAGTGTTATTTTACTCGGTGGTCTTCACCCACACACGTTTGCCATCGAACGTGATCGCCATTTTGAGAATGTCTCGCACCCCAGCCGCATGGAGCGTGGCGGCGTATTGCTTCTTCTCGATCTGCGCCAAGGCGGAATCAAGCACCTTGTCCACAGACTCGTCAAACATAGGGTCGTACACTTTCAACTCCATGATAAAACCCCTGCCACCAAGGTCACGGGGACGAAGAAGGATGTCGTAACGGCCCAAACCCGACTCACGGTTACTGCTCACCTCGTACGCGCCGTTGCTAACCAGCATTCCCAACAAGAACGCCTGATAGACCTTTTCCGGCTCACGGCCGTTCGTGTCGTAATAGGAGAGCGTATTCACGACGAAGTCATTCAATAGCCGCTGGAAGATATTCATCTCGTTCTCGTCCAAAGCCTGCAGCATCATCTCCAAGCGGTCGTTCTTCACGGGGCCGTCGTTGATCCAGCCCCGGATGATCGTAGAAAAAACCGTGGAAACCTCCGTGTTCGGCACCCCCAAGGTGTACGACATCAAGTGATCCGGGGTCATTCTCCCCTCCGACGCTTTCAGATAGCCGCTGAACAGCATGAAAGACCAGATGTTGGACGCGCTAGACAACAAGTCCGGGAAAGCCAGCTTGTCGTTGATCACGCTACACAGGCTACCGCCTTGGACAAGCGTCTCGATCCCCTTCCGTACTTGGGAGGGGCCCTCCGCTATCAAATGACGAAGCAACACGTCTGAGCCCGTGTTCACCCAGTAAGGGGCAAAGACACCACCTTTATTTATATAGTTCAATACAGACCATGGATTATAGACCACCTCATTCCCGAACAGGTAACCGTTATACCAGTGCTTGACCTCTGACTTCTGATCACCCAACGAGTATGAGTCGAGCAGCGTGTCGACATCCACTTGCGTGAAGCCAAACGCCGTACACATCGGACGATCCAGCAAGGTATCCACGTCGATATTGTTCAGCCCGCTAAAGATCGACTCCTTGCTTACACGGAGGATACCCGTGATTACACCGCGGAAGATAGACGTATTGTCCTTGAAAACCATCGACATAAAATTGCGCATGAAGACGATCATCCGATCATAAAAGCCCTTGTCGAAAGCCACATGAATGGGGGTGTCATACTCATCGAGCAATACCAGAGGGGGCATACCCCAATGAAGCGTCAACAGTTCGGATAGCAAGCTAATGGAACCCTCTAATTGCCCCCGGGAAGCCTTGCCCTCATAAAGTGCCATAAAGTCATCCAAGTAATTAGGCCGCATCTTGGGAGAATCGAGCAAGTAAGCATGGCGAGTAAACTCGTTTTTCAACTCATAGCCTATCCTGACCAACGTGTCCTCGAACGTATCCGCCTTGCAGTCCTTCAACGTCAACATGATCACAGGGTATTGACCTTGATGCTTATCGAAATCCTTCCACTCCCGGATACGCTTGCCGTCGAACAACGGGCGGAACACGTTACCATCCGTCTTCTCGAAGAAGTACCGCAGCATCGAAAGGTTCAGCGTCTTGCCGAAGCGACGCGGACGGGGCAACAACGTGATCAAAGCGCCTTCTTCTATTATCTGACGGATAAAATCGGTCTTATCCACATAGTAATAGCCCTCATCTATCATTTTCTTGTAATCGCTGATGCCGATCGGTAGTCTTCTCGTTTCCATAAGTATCCCTATTTTGAGTTGTGAATACAAATATAACAATTTATATGACAACAGCGATTATCACTTTTCCTTATTAATCTCATCATGTCAAAGAACGTTTCCCCAAGCGTTTACGGCAAGGCACGAGGGGGGGAGCCTTTATGGTTCGTCGTATCAATTCGCCCGTTCCTGGATGCAACGAAGAGGTATGGCCTCACGTAAATGTCCGGAAGTGGGCAAGGTTCCATATTTAGCAGTCAGATTATAATCCCTTCTGAAATGTTTAGCGCCAGCTTTGCTTGCAACGTCGTTTCGGCACCAAAGCAGCGTGTTCTCACCAATCCCAAGATACTGATCGCTTAAATACCAATAACCGGTATATCGGATATAGGTCGTCCTCCTCTGCTCTTTATCAAAATAGACAACGATACCCCCATCTGTCTTTTCGCCATTGTTTTGCATATTCATCAAATACAGGCTAGGACCTGTAGCGCTATGGTTGACATCATTGAATAAGGGATAATAGTTCTCCACTTTTGTCACCCGCCAGCCGGCCGGGCATGGGTCGTGAACGGTCTTCACCGAACTACCACCCCAAGCTTGTTTTACATCATTTAGATTCGTGATCCAGGAAAGATTATCAGCGTTATTGCCACTTGGCTTATAAATAGATGACGGGTCTTTATAGGCTTCCCTAAAAGTCGTGGCAGAAGGTACTATCTTACGTGAATAATAAGTAACACCATCCGGCCTATATAAATTCAATATATTTTTCACGGGTTTAGTCAAATCTATACGCTCTATTTTGGACACGTACTTTGTAGTATAACTACTGGGGAAAGGGTCCTTTCTACCCCATTGATAATGGAAACCATGTGCCTTCGACCTATCCTCCTCTTCCGCGGGTATCGTGGTATATCCGGCTAAAGCGCCCAGATTACGATCCATGATAGGATATTGATTCGGATGATTCCCATACGTATATTTTTGCTTACGTTTTGTCTCCGGCTCGTCTACCGAGGCATCCCCGGTAGCGTCCGGATGATAATCTGTCACCCATACGTGCCAACTCCAGAGAATATCGCCTTTGTCGTTTCTCGCCGCTATCAAGCCGCTACCTCCGGTCGTGTTAGGGGCGACACGGCAATAGATCCGTCCTTGCCCCTGGCCAGACAAGGGGTTCTTCGTTATATCCTGACCGTCGTCTCTCTTTATGTCCACAATATTCGTATGATCCTCTTCGGTATTTACGATACCCATTACCGGATCTCCCAAATCTCCGCTTTCCAAGGTCTGCCATAAAAGTTCCACGGAAGTGATACCCCCCTCCGTGTCAGCCCACCCTTTCAGTGTGGAATTCTCTTGATCCGCCGTCCCATCGACCGTATATTTATAGGGATCGAAACAAAAGGCGCCTCCCGGAACAATCATGAAACAGTTGGCCGTGGGAACCAAGTTATTGTTATTCTCGGAAGCCCCGATCGGATTCACGATGGTAATACGTTTGTCATCCACCGGAAGCTCCGAGTGTGACATCTTAATCCCGTAAACATAGTTCGTATTGTCGTACAGATTGAAATCATGACTTGAACTTCCTCCCAAATAGACACGGTAACTCAATTTTTTCTTGATATTCACAGGATCTTGTGATACCAGCGTAATGTAAACACTACCTTTCGGAGCGTTCACTTTCGTGCGATAATAGAGGGACGTGGCATTCGGGCTTTCGCCTCGTAGCACACTGGGGATCCAGCAAGTATAGCTGCCCGACTCCTCTACATCGGGAACCTGCAAGGTAGAGTATTGATCCAGTAAAGAGGGATATGTCGCCTTGTCCTCCGGATGACGCAATAATCGGTAATTGGCAGGTATGGATTGAAGCATAACTTGTTTCAAGACATATCCCGTGTTTTTCGAGACGTTTTCCCATGTGATCGTCAGCCGGGAAGCCAAACGGCGTAATAAGACGCGGATATCCTGTCCCTCCGGGTTCTGTATCCTATACGTCTCGCCCTCCTTCACTATACAGACATGAGGGAGAAGCAAGAGATAGGGCATCACTTTTATTTGATCCTTTGTCGTTATCGAGTTTATTACCGAAGAATCCAGCATCATGTCCTGAATATCCGACAGCCTCTTGCCCTTAAGGGACTCAATCGTGTTTTTCGAGCCATTATATCCACGGGCGACGATCAGCAATTGGCATTCGGTCTCGGGGGTTGACAGTGTCGCAAGATCTACCAAAGGCACGGTGAAGGATTCCCCTATGGATTTATTACCCAGGTTTTGCGTGCTGTTATTGATGCAATTTCCCGCCCGGTCGTATTGCCAGATCTCCAAACCATATAACTTATCGGGTTTGGCCGTAGCCAAGGGATCTTCAGGAACCGTTATAGCCTTCGTGCCCATGTTTTGACCGGAGAACAGACGCACATCAAAGCCAAAGCCTTCATTAGCCTCCGTGTGGATAGATCTCGTACTCAATGCCGCCGCATCTTCCCAGTCTGCCAATCCCACGCATAGCGATACCTCCACCGTCTTGCCCTCACCCGTAGACGGGCAGGGTGAATCGAGACGATCCTCACAACTTGACATTCCTAACACCCATACTATTGACATCATCATCAATACTGCTTTTTGTAATTTTACACCCATTTCCTCCATACCTGCACGTGCTTTTTCACTACTACATTTCACATTTTTTTGCTTGAATCACGTTGTCTCTTTCTTACGCAGAAAGAGACAACAGGAGGATAAACGCTCCTATCCGCTGTTTTTCAATCCCTTGGAAATGTTAATAGGACAAGGCACGTCACGCTTGACGGCTCGCTATTGTTTGTCTTTTTTAATTTTGATAAAAGATTTAAGCACTCTCCTTGCCTTTATCAGCAATTTGAGCTACTTTTACACCCGAAAACGGATATTTACCCGTCATTCTGAAAGTTGTCTCTTTCTGCGTAAGAAAGAGACATTTTTTTTCTCCCTACTTCTTTATTCTCAATCACTTCTATTTTTCGATTCATTTTACATTATCGTTTTTTTTACCGTTTGTCTCTTTACATCTCACTACTCATTTAACATTTAGGACTTACTGTCCGGAAAGGCACGCACGAGCTAGCACGATTCCCGACGGAAGAACCGTGTAAAGATCCATACATGCAAACTTCATATTGTTACATGACGTTGAATTAAATGTCTAATTGTTTCGATTTTGTCTATATTCATTAGGTGTAACCCCAACCATTTTCTTGAACCAACACCTGTACGTAGAAGTGACAGGAATGGTGGAATTAAAGTTGTATGTATCTTTCAAGCAATTACAGGAAAGCCGACGAAGCTAGCTTACTTTAAAACAATGGATTTGAATGGAAAAAATTCATAACTATGAATGAAGAAAAACATAGTTATGAATTGAAAATTTCATAGTTATGATTTTTCAGTATCAAAATAGGCAAGTAATTCTTCTATCGTTTGGGTGATATAGGTACTGCCGGAAGTCTCATGGATGATAAAGTAGGTGGTCTTTAAATCGCCAGTCTCAATCCAGATATTCGATTCCACTTCCCGATTCGCCAAAATTCCGTTTCGCTGGAGCGCTTTACGCACCATAGCGTATTTCTGGCCATGTCCAACGAGGCGGATCTGTCGGGAGAATTGATTATCTATACGGAATAACCCGGTATCCTTATCGAAAACAATCCCTTTCCGGGCGAAGAAATTGCTTAAATGACCACTCAATGCCAAATCCTCGGGGGTACCGGTAGAGATACCATTTGCTTTGTCCATTAACCATATCTTATCCGATATCTGGAGAGCCAGCTCCAAATCGTGAGTGGACATAAATATCGTCTTATTCGTTTTCCGGGTTAGATGATGGAGTAATTGCATAATCTCTACCTTGCTGGGAAAATCAAGGAATGCGGTAGGTTCATCCAAGTAAATAACCGGAGTCTCCTGAGCGAGCGCCTTAGCGATCATCACTTTCTGGCGTTCTCCATCCGATAAGGTATGGACCATGCGGGATGCTAGTTCCTCAATGCGGACAAGGGCGATGGATTCTTCCACGATCCGCTTATCATCCTTGCTCAACTTGCCCCAGAAGCCGGTATACGGGCTACGTCCCATCCCGACCAATTCCCGTACCAACATATTCCGGATCTCACATTTATCGGTCAGCACGACACCGATCGTGGTGCTCAATTCCTTATCGGAATAAGCATCTATATCTTTTCCTAGGACCAATATTTCCCCATCTAATTTAGGTTGGAAAGCCGATAACGTGCGCAATAAAGTAGACTTCCCCACCCCGTTAGCACCCAGCAAACAGGTTAATTCACCACTATAGATCGTAGAGTGTATACCTTTAGCTACCAGCTTTGTACTACTCTTAGAATGGTAACCGATCGAAAGTCCGTTAATATGAATCGTATCTTGTTTCATCTTACTCGTTCAATTCATTCTTTCGTTTTCTAAATAATACCGAGGCCACTACAGGAGCACCGACTAAAGCGGTTACCGAGTTGACAGGTAACGCTCCCTCGAACCCCGGCATACGGGCGATCAAATTACAGATCAACGCCAACGCCGCACCGGCGAATAAGACCGCAGGCATTAAAATCCGATGGTCGGAAGTTTGAAATATGGCCCGGCATAAATGCGGAACGGCTAGCCCCAAGAAGATAATAGGTCCGCAATAAGCCGTGACAATCGCCGTAAGGACCCCGGCCGAGGTGATAACCAACAAACGGGCCCGCTTGATATTAAGTCCCAAATTGCGTGCGTAGCTATCCCCAAGAAGCATCAAGTTCATGGTCTTGATAAGCAGGAACGAGAGAGGGATCAAGATTGTCATAAGAATCGCGAACAACGTCATCTGATTACCGGAAACACGGGCGAAACTACCCAATCCCCAAATCACGTATGCACGGATATCCTCCTCGACGCTAAAGAATTTAAGTACACCGATCACGGCGTTTGCCACGTAACCGATCATCACACCGATAATCAACAACGTGACATTTCCTTTTACCTTTTGGGAAACATACACGATCAGCGCCATCACGGATAAGGAACCGATCACGGCCGCTATCGATAAGGCGATCTCCCCCATAAAACCAAGTTTACTCAAGGCAACGCCCCCTAAACTACCGCTTAACAACACCACGAAAGCGACACCCATGCTCGCTCCCGAACTGATACCTAAGACCGAAGGTCCGGCCAATGGATTACGGAAAACGGTTTGCATCTGTAAGCCGCTGATGGATAAGCCAGCTCCCGCTACCAACGCTGTCAATGCCTGTGGTAGTCGAGATTTCCAGATAATATTCTGCCATGTAATAGGCTCATTTCCTGAATTCCAGATAATATGCCAAACCGATTGAAGAGGAATAGAGACTGACCCCAACACCAAATTCAAAAAGATTAGAACAAAAATAGCCGTGACAATCGCCAGCATCCATAGGGTATTTGAATGTCTCATCAGTGTTCCTTATTTAAGTCGAGAATAATAGACCGGCTCATGATCCGGTAATAAATCCGGATGAAAGATATGAAGCAAATCCGCTAGGACGATCTCCGGTTCTGTCGGCATACTCTCATAAAACGGCGTGTTCTTCATATTACAATAGATAATCCCTTTCTCCCGGAACGCACGGAAATCCGCATAACGAGGATCTTGCTCTTTCAATGCCTCATAGCTAAACGTTCCCGGGAAACTATTCACGATACGCCAGTAATCAGCATCGTCCGCTTGGTTATAGACCGTCTCGAAGTCTAATGTAACACCACCGGATCGCTCATCGTCTTTCAAGAAATAATCAGCGCCGGCATCCTTGAAAAGCTGTGCCAAGAAACTCTTTCCTCCTACGGCATACCAGTTTCCACCCCGTAACTCGCCACTAAAAACTATCGGACGTTTTTTAACATTGCCATCCGCCGTAAGTTCCTTTAATTCATTATACCTCTTCTCAATGGCGGCAAAACGCTCATTGCCCTCTTTCTCTACCCCTAACAACAAGCCTATGAACTTGATCCATTCAGCTTGTCCCAATGGCGTAGTCTCCTTATAACCCAAATGGGGAATCAAGGGGATACCCACGTCTTTCAGCGTCTCATAGCCTCCCCGCTTGAATGGCGATACAAGGATCAAATCAGGATTCATACTCATGATAACCTCGTTATCGAAATTTCCCTCTATACCGATCTTTGCGGTTTTACCTTCTTTCAGGCGTTCGTTCATCTCTTTATTGAACAAATGCCGTGTACTGGTAATCCCAACGACCTTATCCAAGGCACCCAATTTAATAAAATTCGATAATTGCAGGGAAGTCATACAGATAACGCTTCGGATAGGAAGCTCTATCACCGTATAATCAACAGGAATCCCCGTGGGTTTCGAACCTCTTTTTACGAACGCATAATGAAACGTGGTGCTTTCCTCGTTTTGAGGATCTTGGATATCAGCCAAGACATATTGATCCGCATAGGTAAGCTTGAATCCTTGGGCGTATAAAGGCTTAACCTGCTCTTGCGAGAATGCGGATTGCTCTACGGAAGCCGTCTTCCCTATTTCTCCTTTTTCACGGATACCTGAAGTACATGATAAAGTCAATACCGATAAAAGCAAGCATCCACTCGCTATAAACTTATTCATAATCCTTGTTTAATTGACAGTTGATCATTGACAGTTACTCTCGTCCTGCTCCACGGGACAGCAACATTTATTTATGAACCGGCAGGTCTTCTGACTTACTTCCATTCTGGACGCCTTCCCGATTACGAAACCAGTGGCCAAGGTATTGTCCGAATGTTTAGAAGTTCACAGCAGCGTGGTCTGTCCGGGATTCTCACCCGGTTCCCTTTTAATCCGCCTCCCAGAAAAAGAGATAAGCGGAGCCTATTACAGCGACAAAAGTAGTAAGAATATTTGTATACATCCGCAATTTTAAGGACTTTTGCGTTTCAAATAAAAACAAATACACATGAATCATCCTATTCACTTCGTCTCATTAGGTCCCGGTGATCCGGAATTAATTACGCTGAAAGGGCTTAATACATTACAAAAGGCTGATATTATCTATTGTCCTGCTACACAAGGCAAGCATGGAATCATATCTCGGGCGACGGATATATTGAAAGCTATTGAGGTAGACGAATCCTTGATCCATCCGTTTATTTTGCCAATGAGTAAGGAACGGACAGATGCGTTAAACGCTTATAACGAATTGTTTCTGGATGCCCAAGCTGAATATTTGAAAGGAAAACAAATCGTGATCGTCGCCGAGGGAGACGCTGGTTTTTATTCATCTATACAATATGTATACGATAAATTCGAGGAAGCAGGAATCCCGGTAGATCGAATCGCAGGAATTCCGGCATTTATAGCGGCAGGTGCTTTGGCCGGGATACATATCGTAAAACAAGAGGAGCAAATTAATGTAATCCCCGGGACTGCGTCGTTCGATGAACTTTCGGCAAAAATAGAAAATGGAATGATCATCGTCATCATGAAATTACCGGGTTGCCAAGAGGCTATTCATACTTGTATCCGGCAGTATGCGGATAAGGCGGTTTTTCATTATTTCGAGAATGTTGGAACAGGAAAAGAATATTATACTACTGATATCACCATTATACATTCCAAGGATTTCCCCTATTTCTCCCTACTGATTGTCCAACCTCGCTAAAAGAAGAAGGCTGCCCGGAGAGTAACCAAACCCGGACAGCCCATCTTATTACGCTACATGCAATATATGCTTAAGCTGATCGATATGGAAACGAAGTGTATCCATATAAGGTTTCACTGAATTATGGTACATGATCGCTTTTGCGTGCATATCTTCCAACTCGCTTACTTTACGGTTCGCCTCACGCATTTTACAAGCGTTGTAGCGAATACCCGATACATGTCCTTTGATATCCTCGATCGCTTGGTTTCCCCGGTTGAAGATAGACTCTGCTTCTTCCGGAGCGTATACCGTATAGGCTTGGGCAACGTCATCCAGTAATGCCTGTTGATAAGAGCCGGCTATCGGGAGCAATTGATGGATCGCATGATGACATAAAGAATGAACCTCGTTTTGAAGCTTCTTCAATTCTACTTCCCACTTTGATTCACATACTTCATCCAATTGTTTGACTTCCGCTACGACACAGCCGCTAAACAATTCCACTACCATCTTTTCCCATGCTTCTGCTACCCACGATTTAGTAGCAAATGTAACCTGACTAAATCTTACTGTTGACATAACCTTAAATTTACATATTATATTGCTAATGTTATTAATCTCTTATCTATTTCAATTTATCACACTCAAATCATTTTATCTTTCTTTTTATCGTTGCGACACCACAAAATTAATCAAATTATCATAGATGGATAATTTTAAAGACTATTTTATAATTCTTTAAGAGTGCGACAAGCAAAACGTATGATTTTTGCAAAGTTCACTTTACAAAAAGTTTAATTTCAAGCCTAACAGCTATCACAAAAAGCAAGATCATCGCCATCTTCGCACAAAAATATCAAAATAACACAATCTTATTATTCCATAAAGGGGGAAAACCTTGTTCCGTATCATTTTGTTATTATAATAAATTAGATTTACTTTGTTCAAACTATATAAACTTACATAAAGCACATGAAATCGGACATTGAGATAGCAAGAGAAACAGACTTGCGTAAAATTAAGGAAGTTGCGACAACGTTAGGTATCCCTCGTGAGGAAGTACAAAATTATGGCAGGTATATTGCCAAGGTTCCTATCCATTTGATCGATAAAAAGCAAATGGACCAGCATAATTTAATTTTAGTGACCGCTATCACTCCCACTAAAGCGGGAATCGGAAAGACTACGGTTTCGATCGGTCTGGCTTTAGGTCTGAATAAAATAGGGAAGAAAGCGGTGGTCGCTTTACGTGAGCCGTCTCTTGGCCCGTGTTTCGGCATGAAAGGTGGTGCTGCCGGAGGTGGATATGCCCAAGTGCTTCCTATGGAAAACATCAACTTGCATTTTACAGGGGATTTTCATGCGGTTACTTCCGCCCACAATATGATTACCGCTTTATTGGATAACTATATTTATCAGACTCGCAACACCTGCGAGGGATTGAAGGAGATCAAATGGAAACGGGTTCTTGACGTAAACGACCGTAGCTTACGTAACATCGTATCGGGTCTAGGAGGCTCGGCGAACGGTGTCCCTACCGAGACCGGATTTGACATCACTCCCGCTTCAGAGATCATGGCGATCCTTTGCTTGGCTACGGATATAGAGGATTTGAAACGACGTGTCGGAAATATTTTATTGGGTTATACAAACGAAGATAAGCCTTTCACGGTAAATGATCTTGGCATAGCCGGAGCTATTACCGTATTGCTAAAAGACGCATTACTGCCGAACCTAGTACAAACAACGGAGAATACTCCCGCATTTGTACATGGAGGTCCTTTCGCTAATATCGCCCATGGATGTAATTCCATATTGGCCACCCAAATGGCTCTTACTTATGGAGATTATGTGATTACGGAGGCTGGTTTCGGCGCTGATCTGGGCGCGGAGAAATTCTTTAATATCAAATGTAGAAAAGCGGGGCTTTCACCGAAACTGACAGTCATCGTAGCGACTGCCCAGAGCTTGAAACTTCATGGTGGCGTTCCTGAAAAAGAAATCAAGGAACCGAATATCGAAGGATTAAAGAACGGATTCGCTAACTTAGATAAACACATTGAGAATATGAAGAGCTTCGGACAGCAAGTAATCGTGACTTTCAACCGTTTCGCTACCGATACGGACGAGGAGATCGCTTTAGTGGCTGAGCATTGCAAGGAAAAAGGGGTTGGATTCGCCATGAATAACGTTTTCTCTGAAGGAGGTGAAGGGGGTACGGAACTTGCCCGCTTAGTGGTTGATACGATCGAAAATCATCCTTCCGCTCCTTTACAATATACATATGATCTGAATGATCCGATCCGTACGAAGGTACAAAAAGTGGCCCAGAAGATATACGGAGCCTCTTCGATTGTTTATACGACTTTGGCCGATAAAAAATTGCGTCAGATCGAAAGCTTGGGTATTTCCCATTATCCGATCTGTATCGCCAAGACTCAATATTCATTCTCTTCCGATCCGAAAGCTTATGGGGTCGCCAAGGATTTCGAACTAAAAGTACGAGATGTAATCATCAATAACGGAGCCGAGATGATCGTTGTCGTCATGGGCGAGATCATGCGTATGCCGGGGCTCCCTAAAGAGCCGCAAGCCCGAAAGATCGATATCGTGGATGGCATGATTGAGGGATTGAGTTAATAGACAGTAAAACAATTTAAATAAAAAAAGGTACGCCTCACACATTCAGTAAGGCGTACCTTTTTTATAACCACTCTCGCCCCGAAACCGGGGGGCGATCAATAAGCTCTGGCGAACAGTACCCGGCAAGCCGACGGTTTACCTGTCACCATACACTTACCCGGAGTCTTATCACCAGCTAAAGGAATACAGCGGATCGTAGCTTTCGTCTCGTTCTTGATCAATTCTTCTGTTTCCGGGGTTCCATCCCAGTGGGCCATGATGAAGACGCCATCCTCGATCTTCTCCTTAAATTCCTCATACGTATCTACGTTTATGATGTTAGCCTCACGGTGATCGTACGCTTTCTTGAAGATATTCGCTTGGATTTCCTCCAACAGATTCTTCACGTATTCCTCAATGCCATCACAAGTGATCGTCTCCTTCTCCAAAGTATCACGGCGCATTACTTCGATTGTATTATTCTCCAAATCACGACCACCCATAGCCAAACGCACGGGAACACCTTTTAACTCGTACTCAGCGAACTTCCAGCCCGGCTTCTTGTTATCAGCGTCATCATATTTCACGGAAATGCCTAACGCTTTCAATTTAGCCACGATACCAGCGACCTTCTCGCTGATCTGCGTCAATTGCTCAGCGCTACGGTAGATCGGTACGATCACAACCTGTATCGGAGCCAAATGTGGAGGCAATACCAAACCGTTATCATCAGAGTGAGACATAATCAACGCTCCGATCAAACGTGTGGAAACACCCCAAGAAGTAGCCCAAGCATAGTCGCTCTTACCGTTCTTGTCGATGAAAGTAACGTCGAAAGCCTTACCGAAGTTCTGCCCCAAGAAATGGGAAGTTCCCGCCTGCAAAGCTTTTCCATCCTGCATCATCGCCTCGATCGTATAGGTATCCAAAGCACCGGCGAAACGCTCGCTCTCAGACTTCACGCCCTTTATTACCGGCATTGCCATATAATTCTCTGCGAAGTTCGCATAAACGTCTTGCATCTTCTTAGCTTCTATCTCCGCTTCTTCACGAGTAGCGTGAGCGGTATGGCCTTCCTGCCACAAGAACTCAGCCGTACGAAGGAACAAGCGAGTACGCATCTCCCAGCGCATCACGTTCGCCCATTGGTTGCACAAGATAGGCAGGTCACGGTAAGACTGAATCCAGTTACGGTATGTATTCCATATAATGGTCTCCGAAGTCGGGCGAATGATCAATTCCTCTTCCAGTTTAGCTGCCGGATCTACGACAACCCCCGTACCGTCATGATTTGTCTTCAAACGATAGTGAGTAACCACGGCGCACTCCTTGGCGAACCCTTCTACGTGCTCAGCTTCTTTGCTTAAGAAAGACTTCGGGATCAGCAAGGGGAAATAAGCGTTCACATGACCGGTTTCCTTGAACATATCGTCTAGGATACGTTGCATCTTCTCCCAGATAGCGTATCCGTAAGGCTTGATCACCATACAACCACGCACGGCGGAATTCTCCGCCAAATCTGCCTTAATTACCAAATCTTGGTACCACTGCGAATAGTTTACACTTCTCGGTGTAAGTTCTTTCAGCTCTTTTGCCATTTCTTTATATTTCTAAATTATACTGTTTTCCTTAATCTGAATAAGTAATGGGTTGCAAAGGTAAGAAATAATCGTATATCTTTGTAAAAACTATATATAGATAATATCATGAATATACACAAGATCACACGTTACTTACTTATGTTATGTACATTTACGTTCTTAACTCTCACGGCGAAAGGGCAAGATGGAGAGCCTTTGCGACTGGCCGTGGCAGGGGTATCCCACGGACATCTATGGGAGGTGATAAGCCGTTTGGATAGAGGCGATTTCAAGATTGTAGGAGTCGCCGAGAAAGATGATTACTTACGGGAACATAACGGTCTGCGGGATAAGCTAGATCCAAACCTGTTCTATGCGGACCTTGGCGAGATGCTGGACAAGACCCATCCGGAGGCGGTCATCGTATACGAGCCGATCTACGACCATCTTCGTGTGGTAGAGGCTTGCGCGCCGAGAGGCATACATGTTATGGTAGAAAAACCATTGGCCGTAAATAACGAACATGCTACCCGAATGGCATCGCTCGCCCGTGAGAAAAATATCTTGTTGCTTACCAACTACGAGACTACGTGGTATAATACCAACCATGAGGCATTCCGCCTTATTGACAGCGGTGCTATCGGGAAGATCGATCGTATCAACGTATACGACGGGCATCAAGGTCCCTTCGAGATCAACTGCGGAAAAGAGTTCACGGACTGGTTAACCGACCCCGTGCTGAATGGCGGCGGGGCGGTTATCGATTTTGGATGTTACGGAGCCAACTTAGCCACCCGTCTCATGAAAGATGAAAAGCCCCTTAGCGTATACGCTGTACTACGGCAGAATAAACCGAATCTTTATCCCAAGGTAGACGATGACGCAACTATTATCGTGGAATATCCTTCCGCAACCGTCCAGATCATGGGATCATGGTGTTGGCCGATGGGTAGAAAAGATATGCATATCTATGGCGACAAAGGATATATTTACCAAGATACACCTAAGGAAATGCGAATTTATACCAACGGAAAGGAGCGCCAAGAAATAGCACCTTCCTTGAACGCTCCTTATAATGATTCCTTTTATTTCTTGAAAGCCGCCGTCCGTAAAGAGATTGACGTACCTCCCACGGACCTTTCCTCGTTGGAGAATAACCTAATGGTAGTACGGATATTGGACGCTGCCATTCAAAGCGCAAAATCTAAAGCGGTTATCCAGCTCTTTTGAGAGTTTAAAACACCTCTTTCCAATGTTTTAGATTCGTATCGATGGTATCCAAGACCTCCTTGCTTCGCCCCTCCATCATTAACTTATACATGGTTTGGGCAAAACCAAGCATTTGGGAGAACTCAATCTTGGGAGGCATCGCTAATGCGTTCGGATCGGTCATGATGTTAACCAAGGCCGGTCCGTCAGCGTTAAACACTTTCTGCAAGGTGGGGAATACATCGTCGGGGTTGATCACGTTGTAGCCCGCCATTCCCATTGAAAGGGCGACCCGGGCGAAATCCGGGTTCAGCATCGTGGTCTGCCAATCCGGCAGTCCGGCTACCTCCATCTCAAGTTTTACCATTCCTAGGGAACGGTTATTAAACACGATTAATTTAATCGGCAAATGGTATTGCACGATCGTAGCAAGGTCGCCCAACAACATTGAGATACCTCCATCACCACACAACGCCACGACTTGCCTGCCGGGATAAGCCAATGCCGCCCCTATCGCTTGCGGCATGGCGTTCGCCATCGAGCCATGATTGAATGATCCCAACATCTTCCGCATACCCGTAGCTTGCAAATAGCGGGCACCCCATACACAAGTCATACCCGTATCCACGGTAAATATGGCGTCGTCCGAGCTAAGCTCGTCTACGACCGAGATCACGTATTCTGGCTGTATCTTCTCTTCTTTCCCCCGGACAGTGGCGGCAGAACGGAGATTTTCCCGAACTTTCTCATATTTAGCCAACTGTTCCCGCAAGAAACTATCATCTTCTTTCTGGTGAATCAACGGAATCAACTCATCCAAAGTATCCTTCACATCGCCACAAAGCCCCATTTGTATCTTGGCACGACGCCCCAGACGATTCGGATTGATATCCACCTGTACGATCGTGTTGCTCTCTGGCATGAATGCCTCGTATGGAAAATCGGTTCCCAACAACACCAACACCTCTGCCTCGTGCATACTATAATAGCCGGAAGGCATGCCCAATAGACCGGTCATCCCCACCTCGTTCGGATTATCGTATTGGATCTCCATCTTACCCTTGAAAGAATAGGCTACCGGAGCATTCAGTAATTTAGCCAACTGCACCAATTCCGAATGGGCATCTTTCGCCCCTATTCCACAATAAAGTGTCACTTTCTTCGCATTATTCAACAAATCCGCTAATTCCCGGATTTCCTGTTCGGCGGGACAAACCCGTTGTCGCGTAGGAAAAGAAAAGGTAGAGGACAAACCCGCTGTAGCATTCTCTGCCGCCAAGTCACCGGGAAGTCCGATCACCCCGACCCCACGTGATGAGATCGCCGCTTGCATAGCGCCTTGAAGCATCCGGGGAAATTGTTCCGGTGTAGTGGCTACCTGATTATAATAGCTACAATCATCGAACAATTTGATCGTATTTGTCTCTTGGAAATATTCTGTACCAAACTCCCGGGAAGGGATCGTGGAAGCGATCGCCAAGACCGGGGCTCCGGATCGTTGGGCATCATACAGCCCATTAATTAAATGTACATGCCCGGGGCCACTACTACCTGCACAACAAGCCAACTCGCCTGTCAATTGAGCCTCCGCCGCAGCGGCATAAGCTCCCGTCTCCTCATGACGGACATGAATCCACCGCAATCTGCCGTTTTTCCGAACAGCCTCGTTTACCTCATTCAGGCTATCGCCTGTCACGGCGTATATACGTCGTACGCCTGCTTTTTCCAGCGTATCCACTAACTGGTCCGCAACTTTCTTCGCCATAGTTTAAACTCTTCTTTTTATTTTATTAAGAAAACTATCAAGGGCTGGAGAAAGTTTTTGGAAAGACTGATTTTTATTTGATGCAATCCGTCAATGTTCGTAAAAAAGCGACAATCGCAGTCTCCTCTTCCTGAGATAAACCTAAGTTCCCCAGTTCATCCTTATTTACGGTCTCGGGATATTCCGCCGGGGGAAATCCTCTACATCCCTTACATTATGAAGCTAAATAGACACTTCACGACCCCTTCCGAGGTGATACGGGCGTATTTATCGGCAAAACCTTTTTCCGGGATATGGCATATAGTAAACATATCACCAAATGTACGATTTATTTCTCAAAATATATGAGCGATGGCCTCTATTTATGGAGAGACATCCCCATGTAGATACCGATGCAATAAGGAATTAACCAGATGAACCACACAACAATGCTAAATCTATTGAAATGCTGCTTGGCTTTTAACGAACCTTTAAAGTAAGTCCAAATCGCCCAGATCGCATGGATTAGCATCAAGCAAATAGCGATAATTCCCGTTACGGTATGCGCCGTATCATGCAGATGGGTCAGCTGGGCGATATGCTCCATCAAACCCGTTCCAATAGCGTCCGCATAAAGTCCTAAT
This sequence comes from Parabacteroides sp. AM17-47, assembly GCF_003434625.1. Classification (NCBI taxonomy): domain Bacteria; kingdom Pseudomonadati; phylum Bacteroidota; class Bacteroidia; order Bacteroidales; family Tannerellaceae; genus Parabacteroides; species Parabacteroides sp. AM17-47. The sequence continues at coordinate 130,126 of NZ_QTLI01000009.1, read as the reverse complement.
ACAAAAAAACAAAGATGCCACGCTTTTAACTGTCCTTGAAAACGCTCGCCCCAGACTCCGATCGTATAGCATATCAAGGCGGATGATATCACACAAATGGCCGTAATCAGTAAATGAATATCAAGTTGATTGAATACCATATTTTTCCTTTTTCAAAAAGAACAGAAGCTTCCTGAAAAAGTTTAGGCTATTGGCAAAGAATTCATACATTCGCGTGTCTAAATAAAAACGACAGGGCAATCCCGTTGAAAAATATGAAACAAAATATACTCGCTCTCTATCTGATCAAGTTATCCAAATGGTTCTCGCTCGTAATGCCTATCATTGTCCTTTTCTATGAGGATCATGGGTTAGGATTGCAAGACGTATTTATTTTGAAGAGTGTCTACTCGGTCGCCGCTGTCACTTTGGAGATTCCCTCGGGCTATCTGGCGGACGTATGGGGGCGTAAGAAATGCTTGATTCTAGGTTGTATACTTTTCTTTGGAGGGTACCTATGTTATTCTTTCACCTCCACTTTCACGGCATTTCTCTTCGCCGAGATTTTGTTGGGAACCGGGCAAACCTTGGTAAACGGAGCGGATTCGGCGCTGCTCTACGATACAACCGTACGATATAAAAAAGAAGAACTTTATTTGCGGTATGAGGGACGTATCACGATGATCGGTAATTTCGCCGAGGCCATCGCCGGGATATTCGGTGGATTGCTGGCCGCCTATTCCTTGCGATTGCCGTTTTACGCCCAAGCGTTTGTCGCCTTTATCGGCATTCCGGCAGCGTTCGCCTTGCAGGAATTCAATACTAAGAGTAAGGTGCAGAACCCGGTTTCCGAGATTCTCCGCATTTTGAAATATTCCTTGGTTACGAACCGTAGGCTATGCTATAACATCATGTTCTCCGGTATCATCGGAGCCGCTACATTAACGATGGCATGGTTCGTGCAGCCCGTATTGATGAAGTTGGAAACCCCGACCTCCTATTACGGTGTCATTTGGACCGTGCTCAATCTGACGGTGGGATTGTCCGCCCTCTATTCTGATCGGGTAGAGCGGTATTTCGGGATGCGTAAATCAAACACGTTTATACTACTTGTAATCATCGGTGGATATATATCGCTCGCTTATAACCTTACTTATTGGGGATTAGCGATCTTGTTCATTTTCTATATAGTCCGGGGCTTCGCCACACCGATTTTGAAAGGTTACATTAATCAAATGACCTTCTCGGAGATGCGGGCTACGGTCTTGTCGATCCGTAACTTTGTGATCCGCTTGATATTCGCTGCCATCGCCCCATTTATAGGTTGGCTAAATGATTTCTATTCTTTGCATGTCGCCCTGTTAGTTTCCGCCGGAATTATTGCCATACCCGGAATTTTATTCTTAGTTTTGCAATTCCGTAAAGCAGATTAAAAATATAATAGCATGAAAAGACAACTTATGACCGGACTGTTTGCCGCTTTGGCTTTCACAGCGGTAGCCCAGTCGAATGAGTGGCGAAATCCCGAGGTCAACGCCGTAAACCGTGCCCCGATGCACGCCAATTTCTTCGCCTACGAGACCGCCGAGGTGGCGGCGAAGGACGCCAAGGAACAATCCCAGAACTTCATGACCTTGAACGGTCCTTGGAAATTCTTTTGGGTAAAGAACGCTGACGCTCGTCCTACCGATTTCTGGCGGACCGATTACAACGACAAAGGATGGAACAATATGCCTGTGCCCGGTGTATGGGAACTGAACGGATATGGAGATCCTCTCTACGTAAACGTTGGTTACGCTTGGCGCGAGCAATTTAAGAACAACCCACCCGAGGTCCCTACCGTTAATAACCATGTGGGTTCCTACCGCCGTGAGATCATGGTTCCTGCCGGCTGGAACGGAAAAGAGATCATCGCCCATTTCGGCTCCGTTACCTCCAATATGTATTTGTGGGTAAACGGGAAGTACGTAGGCTATAGCGAAGATAGCAAGCTGGAAGCGGAGTTTAACTTAACTCCTTACTTGAAACCCGGACAAAAAAACCTGATCGCTTTCCAAGTATTCCGCTGGTGTGATGGCACTTATCTGGAAGACCAAGATTTCTTCCGTTACAGCGGTGTCGGACGTGATTGTTATTTATACGCCCGTAACCCAAAGCAACAGATCGCCGATATACGTGTGACTCCGGATCTGGACGCTCAATACCAAAATGGCTCGTTGGCTGTCAACCTGACCATGAAGGGTAAAGGTACGGTAGAGCTTGAACTATTGGATGCCCAGAATAAAGCTGTCGCTACCCAATCCTTGAACGCTTCCGGAAAGGTCAGCACGACGATAGAAGTCTCCTCTCCCCACAAATGGACCGCGGAGACTCCTTATCTATATACTTTACGGGCTACTTTAAAAGAGGGAGGCAAAACAATCGAAGTAATCCCTGTAAAAGTAGGTTTCCGTAAGATCGAATTAAAGAACGCCCAGATACTCGTGAATGGGCAACCAGTTCTTTTCAAGGGTGCCGACCGTCACGAGATGGATCCCGATGGCGGTTATGTCGTTTCACGCGAGCGCATGATACAGGACATACAGATCATGAAGAAATTCAACTTGAACGCCGTTCGTACCTGCCACTACCCGGATGATAACTTCTGGTACGATCTTTGCGATAAATACGGTATCTATGTCGTAGCCGAGGCCAATGTAGAGTCTCACGGAATGGGATACGGCGAGGAAACGTTAGCCAAGAACCCATCTTATAAGAAAGCGCATCTGGAACGTAACCAACGTAACGTCCAACGTGGTTTCAACCATCCGAGTATAATCTTCTGGTCCTTGGGTAACGAGGCGGGATACGGTCCTAACTTCGAGGCCGCTTACGATTGGATCAAAAACGAGGATCCCAGCCGTGCCGTACAATACGAGCAGGCCGGAAAGACCGGAAAGACAGATATCTTCTGCCCGATGTATTACAACTACGAGGATTGCGCTAAATACTGCGAGGACAACTCCATGCAAAAGCCTTTGATACAATGTGAGTACGCCCATGCCATGGGTAACTCTCAAGGTGGTTTCAAGGAATATTGGGATTTGATCCGTAAATACCCGAAATATCAAGGAGGCTTCATCTGGGACTTCGTGGATCAATCCGTACGCTGGACCGGCAAGAACGGGAAAATGATCTATGCTTATGGCGGCGATTTCAATAAGTTCGACGCTAGCGATAATAACTTCTGCGATAACGGCTTGATCAGCCCGGATCGTGTTCCGAACCCGCATATGTACGAGGTGGGGTATTATTACCAAGATATCTGGACAACCCCCGGCGATCTGTCGAAAGGTGAGATCAAGGTGTACAACGAGAATTTCTTCCGTGACCTTTCCGCTTATTATCTGGAATGGGAAATGCTGAAAGGTGGCAAGGTTGTTCGTAGCGGACGTGTCGATGACCTGAAAGTAGCTCCCCAGCAAACATCAACAATCCGATTGGATCTAGGCGAGACTTGCCAATGCACGGAATGGTTGCTGAATGTATCTTATAAACTGAAGAACCGTGAGGGTTTATTACCCGCCGGACATACCGTAGCCAAGGATCAGCTGACGTTGAATCCATACAAGGCTCCATCTATGGAATTGAAAAACGTGGAGACAACCAATATCGAAACCAAGGCTCCAGTCGTACAAGATAGCGATGCGAATTACCTGATCGTGGAAGGTTGTGGTTTCCGTACCGAGTTCAATCGAGAGAATGGTTATCTGATCAAATACGAGGTAAACGGCCAAGACATGATCAAGGAAGGAGAGGCTTTGACTCCTAACTTCTGGCGCGCGCCGACAGACAATGATTTCGGAGCTGGCCTACAGAAAAAGTACGCCGCATGGAAGAATCCGGAGATGAAGCTGACTTCTCTTAACCAACGGATGGAGAACAAGCAAGTGATCGTAGAGGCCGCTTACGATATGCCGACCGTATCCGCCAAGTTGAACTTGACGTACGTGATCAATAACAAGGGTGCGATCAAGGTTACCCAGAAAATGACAGCAGACAAGAATGCCAAGGTATCCCCCATGTTCCGCTTCGGTATGCAAATGCCGATGCCGAGATCATTCGAGAATATCGAATACTACGGCCGTGGTCCCGTGGAGAATTATATCGACCGCAAGGGTAACGCCGACTTGGCTATTTACCGCCAGACCGTAGATGAGCAATTCTATTCGTATATCCGTCCGCAAGAGAATGGAACGAAATCGGATATCCGCTGGTGGAAAATGCTGAACGAGGCTGGCAACGGTATCGAGGTTGTAGCCTCTGCCCCATTCTCCGCTTCCGCTTTACATTATACGATCGAGTCTTTGGATGACGGTGCCCGGAAGGATCAAAGACACTCTCCCGAAGTAGAGGAAGCTGACTTGACAAACCTTTGTCTCGATAAGGTGCAGATGGGATTGGGCTGTGTAAATAGCTGGGGAACTATCGCACTCCCGGAATATCAAATTCCTTACGGCGACTATGAGTTCACGTTCATTCTTACTCCGGTAAAACATAGCATCGAGATCGAGTAAAACGAATCTTTTATCTAGCGAGAGATATATGAAAGAAGGGGAAAGCAATTGTTGTTTTCCCCTTCTCTCGTTTTCTATCATCACTATTCTTTAACAGCCACTACCTACAAAATTCCTAAACCGTTCCAGTCCCTTTATCAGCGAGGAACGTGGACAAGCGATATTCCAACGCATGAAACCTTCGCCTTCTGCTCCATACATCGTTCCGGCATTGAGCCATAGCTTCGCTTTCTCGATCAGCAAGTGCTCCAATTCTTCCGATGATTTACCTAACTTACGGCAATCCATCCATACGAGATAAGTGCCTTCCAACAAGGTTATCGGGAAGTCCGGCAGATATTTCCCGCAAAAATCTTTCATGTATAAGTAATTCTGCCATAAATAATCGATCAGTTGCGACAGCCATTCCTCTCCCTCATTATAGGCCGCTATGGTAGCTATTACACCAAAAGGATTCACATCGCATACCTCGTTGATATTGATTGCCCGGTCTATCTTCCGACGTAGGTTCTCATCGGAACACACGATATTGGCGATCTGTAATCCAGCTATATTGAAAGCCTTGCTAGGTGACAGGCATGTCACGGAATGCCGTAGGAATTCTTCCGAGATAGATGCGAACGGCGTAAAAGTATATTCCGGAAATACGAGTTCGCAATGTATATCATCCGATACGACTGTTAAACCATTACGGATACATATCTCGCCGATATGACTTAATTCCTCACGTGTCCATACCCTTCCAGCGGGATTATGAGGATTACACAACAACATGACCTTTACCCTCGGATCAGCGGCTTTTCTCTCCAAATCCTCATAATCAATCGTGAATGTATCATGGGCATAAGACAAAGGGTTGCGGATAATCTCACATCCGTTATTGCGGATGGATGAGAAAAAACAGTTATAAACCGGAGTCTGCACCAGTACTTTATCACCCGGCTCGGTCAACACTTTGATAACGGCGGAAATAGCCGGAACAACACCGGAGGTATAAATCATCCATTCTTTCCGTATTTGCCATCCATGCCGACGTTCAAACCAACCTGTCACCGCTTCGTAATATGCATCCGGCACTTGGGTATAACCGAAAATACCATGTTCTACACGTTGCCGTAAAGCTTCGATAATAACGGGTGCCGTACGGAAATCCATATCGGCCACCCACATCGGTAGTACATCCGTGCCCACGGCACTATCCCATTTATAAGAGTTCGTACCGGTACGAGGCACTATTTCATCGAAGTTATATCTCATATTCTTTATGCGGAAAAGCAAGTACGTTCATTCCATAGCCTCAGTTGGCAATTACCCGGAGCCTTGATGTTCTCGTCGAGGATTACCTCACCATAACTTTCGGCGGTGATACTTCCCGTACGGGGATTCTTCACGCTACGGATCGAGCTGTTGATAGTCGCCTGCACGGAACTGTATTCAAAGGCTAGATCGCAATCATCTGCCATCGTACAGTTCTCCATCATAAGATCGTGGGCGTAACAAAGCGGCTGCGTACCCGAGATCTTGCAATTTACCAAACGCAGGTTCTTCGAGTGCCACCCCAAGTACTCGCCGTTAATCTCGGAATCGTATACGGTAACATTCTCCGTATTCCAGAAAGCGTCTTTCGAATTGATGACCGCATTACGGATTTCCACGTTCTTACAATACTGGAACGAGTAGTTTCCATTTTGAGCGTAGTTCCGGATTTTAATGTTCTCGCCGTGCATAAATAAATAATCAGCATGATCTATTTGCACATTTATCAATTCCACGTTCCGGCAATGCCAAAGGGTTTCTTGAGCATTGGGTAGTTGTACGTTTTCCAGTCTGATACCGTCCATCTCCCGAAACATCTTTGGGGCTTCCACCCGTGTATCCGTCATCACTAGATTTTGGGAGTACCATAACGCGGCACGTCCACCTTCGGTAAACAGGCTATTCTTGATGGTGAAGCCATCCACGTGCCAAAACGGATATTTACCCTCAAAACGACAGCCTACGGCTATGATATTGCTACACTCTTTCAATGCCGACTCCCCGGCATGAATAACGACATTGTCTAATTGTAAATCGTGAGAGGCGAACAAAGGGCGCTCACCACTAAATTCCATATTCTTTATCTGTTGCATAATGGATCTTATTTGAAGTTTTCTACAAAGAACCGTTCAATCTTATCGAAGGGAATGACATTCATCTGATCGTACAAATCCACATGATTCGCTCCGGGTATAATTAGCAATTCCTTGTTATCACCTTTCAGTTTCTTGAAAGCATCCTCGCTGAAGTAACGTGAATGCGCTTTCTCGCCATGAATAATCAATACGGCGCTACGAATCTCGTCACTATACGAGAGTATAGGCATATTGATGAAAGATAAAGCCGAGGTCTTGTTCCATCCGCCATTCGAGTTGAGCGAACGCTTGTGGTAACCACGCTTCGTCTTGTAATAAGCGTAGTAGTCTTTCAAGAATTGGGGCGCATCGTCGGGTAACGTATCGGGTAAGCCTCCCGCAAGGGCATATGAGCCGTACTTTGCGTCAGCGGTACGCTGTTCATTGAGTTGCTTGCGCAATTCATAACGTGCGTCGGTATCCATCGCATCAAAATAGCCATTAGCGTTCACACGGCTCATATCGTACATCGTAGAGGTAACGGTCGCTTTGATACGAGTATCGATAGCCGCCGCATTAAGAGCCATGCCTCCCCATCCGCAGATACCGAGGATACCGATATGTTCCGCATCCACATCATCACGTGTCGAAAGGAAATCGACGGCCGCACAGAAATCTTCCGTATTGATGTCGGGAGAAGCTACATAACGAGGCTCTCCGCCACTCTCGCCTGTATATGACGGATCGAAAGCGATCGTCAGAAATCCACGTTCCGCCAATTCCTGCGCATATAAACCCGAGGATTGTTCCTTCACGGCACCGAACGGACCGCTAATAGCGATAGCAGGCAATTTTCCATCCGCATGCTTGGGTTTGTACATATCGGCGGCAAGCGTAATGCCATAGCGATTACGAAAAGTAACTTTACTATGGCTCACCTTGTCACTCTGTGGGAATACTTTATCCCACTCCTTAGTTAGATTCAAATTCTTGTCCATTGTATGACCGGTATTAAATTGATTGTCTGTAGCGAACAGATTTCCCGTAGCGCAAAAGCATATGGCTATTGCCGTACATAATTCTCTTAATGACTTCTTCATGTCGTTCCTTGTTTATTTTTACGATGGCAAAGATAGAAGCTCAAATAGCATCCCTTTGTAGATAAATTACGGATGTCATGACCTCAATTACAGGTTTTGCGGAATCAGCCAGAAAACCTGTAAATACACATAATCCGTAACAATGGTTATATAATCCGTAATTAGGGTTATAACTATATATGAATTATCCTCTATTTTCGCATACAAAATTATTGATTAAATACGTACGGCTATGGATAAGATACTTAACTTAGATAGTGTAGACCTATATAACAAACTATATGGCCTCGAAACCCTAAATCCGCTTGTCAGTGTCATAGATTTGAATAAAGCGACGAGTAGTGTAGATCTCATCCGCTTCAATTACGGCATCTATGCGCTGTATCTAAAACTAGAGAAAGCCTGCGATATCAAATACGGACGCCAGACATACGATTACCAAGAAGGCACGATCGTTTGCTTCGCCCCCGGGCAAACAGCGGAAACAAACCCGACCACCGATAAAGTCCAAGTAAACGCACATGGTATTCTTTTTCATCCCGATTTACTGCGTGGAACGTCACTCGGAAAGAATATAAAGAAATATACGTTCTTTTCTTACGAGGTAAACGAGGCGTTGCATCTCTCGGAAGAAGAAAGATCTATCGTGATGGATTGCCTGAAGATCATCCGTATGGAACTGGAACATGGCGTGGATAAACATAGTAAAACCTTACTTGTAAACCATATCGAACTGCTGCTTAATTATTGTATGCGTTTTTATGAAAGGCAGTTCATCACCCGAGGCAAGACAAACCGGGATGTGCTGACACGTTTCGAAAACCTGTTGGATGAGTATTTCGAAAGTACACTCGCCGAACAGGACGGATTGCCTACGGTGAAATACTTTGCCGACAAGCTTTGCCTCTCATCGAACTATTTCGGTGACATGTTCAAGAAGGAAACCGGCAAATCACCGCAGGAATACATCCAAGAGAAAGTAATCGAGCTAGCCAAAGAACGTATCTCCGGCACGGCGGACACAGTCAGCCAAATCGCATATTCCCTCGGTTTCCAATATCCGCAGCACTTCTGTCGGCTATTCAAGAAACGGGTAGGGTACACGCCAAGTGAATACCGTGCGCAGATCGGTCTATCAACGAATCTATAGAAGGCGTTCAAGAAGATGTTAGATATTAAGACTGTATATGAATGTAACCGGTGCTTGGGATGCAAGACGCTGCACCCACAAGTAAACCTCATCAATCTAGAGAGCCCGAACCTAGAGCAAGAGGCCGTAAAGTTCGAGTTCTACGCGATCCTCTTGATAGAAGACTGTCCGGACGGTTGCTATTGTTGCGGACGTAAGTATTACGATTATTCCAACGCTACGATGGTGTTTCTTACACCCGGTGAGATTTTCCGCATGAGCGAGAATAATACGCTACCCAACAAAGGGTACCTTTTAGCGTTCCATCCCGACCTATTGTTCCACACGTCATTGGACAACCCTATTAAGAACTATACCTTCTTCGCTTATCACAAAGAAGAGGCTCTGCATCTCTCTCAACGTGAGACAGCCAAAGTTACGTGTTGTCTGGAAAACATCGAGGACGAGCTTCACCATGCCATCGATACGCACAGTGGTACCATTCTATCCCGCCACATTGAATTATTATTGGATTATTGTACACGCTATTATGAGCGACAGTTCATTACCCGGGAAAATAAGAACAAGGCTATCTTGGAGAAATTGGAAAGGCTCCTCGACGAGTATATCATTTCCGGTAAATTAGAGAACGGCCAGCTACCCACCGCCGAATATTGTACGGCAGAACTGGACCTTTCTGTCGCTTACTTCAACGACCTGTTAAGATTCGAGACCGGCAAAACACTGGAGGAATATTTTCAGTTCAAACGATTGAGCGTGGCTAAGACAATGCTACTGAAAAACGGTAATACTCCCGCTTTGGTAGCACGACAATTAGGTTATCCGAACGTACAGTATTTCAGCCTTATATTTAAGAAGATCACAGGCATCGCTCCCTGTGAATATCCATATGCGCAAAACTAAGAAACGGAAGGAATGACCTCCTTCCGTTTCTTAGAATGACATTATTTTCCTAGCTTCTTTTCCAGCATCTTCATAAAATATCCCCCGACAACCGAACGGGCTTGAAAACCTCGTTGCGTACCATCGGAAGTAAAATGCCAATCGCTTAGAGGAACACGTGAAGTCGTCTCGTTGGCGTAGTTCCAGACCGGAACCATCAGCGCATTGAAATCCTCCATCGATCCGGTCAAACAAGCGGACCATAAAATCCAGTCGGACTTCGTATAATCCTCCCGGTTATCCAACGGCAAACCATATTTATTTTGTTTTGTCTTGTAATAAGCCATTTCCGTAGCGGCAACCTCTTTTGGGAAGATATTCAAGCCCAGCAAGCGATCCCAGACCAGATTATATTTTTGGCTCCAAGTGCCCGGCTTATCGAAAGTCAGGCGGTAATGATCACCATCGTTCGCCATCTTCACCCACTTAGCGGCCATCTCACGGGCGGCTTCCGTATATTGCCTAGCGATATCCGTCTTGCCTAACATCTCCGCCAATTTCCCGTAGCCGGCAACTCCCATAATTGCCTTGATGGACAAATTCGTGTTATGGGCGAAATGCCCGGCGAAATCATCCGTACAAAGTTGGTTCTTCGGATCAAGGCCTTCCTTCAACAAGTAATTCGCCCATGTAGTCAAAACCTCCCAATGTTGGGCGGCATAATCGGCATTACCATCCACTACCGCTATGGCAGTCGCTAGCACAAGCATATTACCACTTTCTTCCACGGGCATATCGCCACCGTAGGTCTGACCGTTCGCAACGGGATATGTACCCACGTCGTGAGCCGGGAAAGGTTTCTTCCACAGTCCGCTCTCGCTATAATAGAAAATAGGGTTCATCATTCCTTTCAACAAATCCGTATTGTACACTAAGAATAAAGGAGCGGAAGGATACGTTATATCCACCGTTCCGATAGAACCGTTGCTGAAATTTTCTTTAGAGAGGAATAAGAGAGTCCCTTCTTTATCAGTCACCAATTTATGGGCGGCGATCGCCTGCCGATATGCGATAGCGCATAACTCGGCGTACTTCTTCCCTCCTACGGCGCTCGTCTTGCTCATCAAAGAAGAATCAAAGGAACCGCAACGTCTCATCAGATCCTCATAAGCAGCCTCCCCTTTCTCGAACGCCTGATGAATATCCACCTTTCCGTCGTGCTTCCAATAAGGCATCCGGTTGTCTTGGAAATACTGGATCGAATATAAATCATCGTAACCGATCATCAAATGTCCGGAGACGGTTTCCTTGGAGACCTTGCCGATCGGGTCCGTATAAGCGAGAACCGTCATTTGCTCGCGCATATCCGAAGAGATACTTTGCGATCCAGCCGGTAAATTACCAGTAGTCATGAAAGCTTTCTTCGTAGCATAATACTCGTCGATCGTTGCGGAGACTCCCGGTTTCTTTGGGATAGCCAAATAGAAATATCCCCAGTCAATCCGTACATCATCCCCGGTTTTCGCCAGAACCTCTTGATCGATTGTTCCTGTCTTTAGGTAAATTAAATTAGGGGTTTCCGTTTTCTCAAAAGTCACCTCTTGATCGATCGTATTCACGGCCCATTGCGGCGTGGCTTCCATATATAATTGCACGTCGTGATCTTTACCGTCGATGGAGCGGACTTGATAGGTTATATAATTAAACGGAGAAGTCATAGCCTCCAGATCATTCAGCAAGAAGGGAGCCGTGAAAATCAAGTCCAGACTTACATCACCGCACTCAAAGGTGTAGAATGTTTGCGTAGGCATCACGTTCACGGATTTCTGGATCGCTTTCTCATCGAACGTATCTCCTCGTTTCACCTTCCGCATGATTCCCATATCCACATAAGCGCCTCCCCCATTGTTCCGGCAATGAGCGGCCAACACGTTACCCGTAGGCTTCAAGCTTTCCGCCACCGCTTCCGGTATCTCTTTCAGCAAATCATAGTCCAGACCATTCCCTGCCACAGCGATTTGCTTTCCATTTAGATACACCTCGATATTATCATCGTGCGAATATTGGAGGTAGAGGGCATCCTTTCGCTCATCCGAAGGCCAGTCAAACGTACGACGTACCCAGATATCTCCTGTAGACCAAGGCGTGGAACAATTGGGATTATCTTCCGTTCCAAAAGCGGCTTTTCCCTGCTTCCAACCTTTCGGATCATAAGCCTCGGCGAACCAATCTCCGGCAGGCTGAGACATCGTATAATCGGCCTCCCATAGGCCATCCGAGGCCGTACCGATCACCGAGGTCACCTGTATATCGTCCATTCCCATGAAACGGAATGATTTACCATCTACCCGTATACTGCCCAGAAGCGGATAATCACGGCCGGTCCAATGCCGTACCGACTCATCATTCAATTGATCGGCAAACGACCATGCGCTTGTATAGGGATCGATCGTGACCAAAGGAACGGCAGGAGCACGTAAAGAGTTCTCTGCCGCCGCCGTATATACCTCGGAAACTTTCACTTGCGTACAACAAGATAAAGCCGTACAACAAGATAAAGCCAATAAATAGTTTCTCATCCGCTTACTTTACGGTTTTATGAATGGCCTCCAATACGATCTTCTCCATGATCTTATAACCTTCCAAGGTCGGATGCACACCATCTTTCGACAGGTTAGCAGGCAATCCGTTTCGCTCATCTTTCATGGCGGAATGATAATCCACGTATGTCAAACCATTCTTATCCGCATACTCCTTGATCCATTTATTGAGCTGGATAACCTTATCGGCCGGTTGCATGCCCGGTCTCCAAGGAAAGTCATAAGCCGGCAATACGGAGCAGAAAATCACCTTGATATGATTCGCCTTCGCCAATTCCGCCATGGAGACCAAGTTCCCAAACACGTTTTCCAAGGCGATCACACCATTATTGTGAGCGATATCATTGATTCCCGCCAAGATTACCACGGCTTTCGGCTTCAAATTAATAACGTCTTGGCGAAAACGCACTAACATCTCCGAGGTTGTCTGTCCGCTGATCCCACGGTCTACGAAGTTATTCCGGATAAAGAAAGTCGAATCCGCCGGCCACCATCCGTCTGTAATGGAGTTCCCCATAAATACCACGTTCGAAGGAACTTTCACGGTCTTGTTAGCCTTCGCATAACGACCAAACTGAGCCCAATCCCCTTTCTCGGTCTGGGCAAATAACGTAGTGGTAGCCAATAAACAGCCCGCTACTAGTAAAGCTTGTTTCATGTTTTTCATATTACTTGATTATAAAATACAAACCAACGATCTTGTTTTCATCAAACAAAAGTAATCAAAATTGTCCACCCACCCATTCACACAAGAAAATATCTTATATTTGCTGTCATTGAAAAATAAAAACATCCGAATATGCTGAAAAAGATTCTTTCCAACACGATCGTACGGTTGATACTGGCCGTCTTGATCGGACTTCTGGTTGGGCTTGTCGTAAACGAGCCTGTGTTAAAAGCGGTCATGATCATAAAACAAATTACGGGACAGATTATTTTCTTCTTGGTTCCGTTGATCATTCTAGGATTCGTGGCACCATCCATCGCCCGCTTAAAAAGCAACGCATCCAAAGTCTTATTATTCGCTTTTAGTATCGCATACCTGTCATCGGTTGGCGCCGCTACCTTTGGCGCCGTTGTCGGTTACGAGTTAATACCGCATTTGCATATTCAAACCGCCTCGGAAGATCTAAAAGACATCCCTCCCATGTTGTTTAATCTAGAGATTCCGCCAGTGATGAGCGTTATGTCGGCATTGGTATTGGCCGTGATGCTGGGACTTTCTACCGCATGGGTTAAATCCGAGGAGATGGAGAGGTTGCTGGAAGCATTCCAGAACATGGTGCTTAAATTGGTAGAACGGGTCTTGATGCCGGTGTTGCCGCTTTTCATCGCCGCGAATTTCTGTGTCCTCAGTTATGAGGGGGCGATTACGAAGCAGTTGCCTATCTTTTTATCCGTCCTGTTGATTGTCATCATTTGCCATTACATCTGGTTGACCTTACTGTATGTAGTCGCATCGATTTACTCCCGGAAAAATAGCTGGGGCGTATTGAAATACTACGGACCCGCTTATTTGACAGCCTTAGGCACCATGTCATCCGCCGCCACCTTGGGCACGGCCTTGACCTGCGCCAAGAAAAGCAAGATTTTGCGAGAGGAAGTAATTGACGTGACTGTCCCCCTGTTCGCGAACATCCATCTATGCGGCTCTATCTTGACGGAAGTGTTTTTCGTATTGACCGTCTCACAAATATTATATGGAAGTATGCCGGACTTCACGACGATGCTCGTATTTATCATCTTGCTTGGTTTCTTCGCGATCGGCGCTCCCGGCGTACCGGGCGGTACGGTGCTCGCCTCATTGGGCTTGATCATCGCTATTCTAGGTTTCGACGAGGCAGGAACGGCATTATTGCTTACGATATTCGCTTTGCAAGACAGCTTCGGTACGGCTTGCAACGTGACGGGAGATGGTGCCCTTACCCTAATTACTGATACGTTCGATCAAAGGCAAACGGAAAAGGCTTCCACGGCTTTATAAGAACAAACTTCCATGGTGTCTTTTTGTAGATATGGTTGATTCTTTAAGAGTCAACCATATCTACAAAAAGACATATCACTTCCTTTTCATTCGATACTCTATGGGTGACTCCCCGGTATGCTTCTTGAAATACCGTCCCAGATAGGATTGGCTGGGAAAGTTCAAGTGATTCGTTATCTCCTGCACGGTCATTTCCGTGGTACGCAACAACACCTTTGTCTCCAATATGATATGCCGGTCTATAATGGTCTTCGCCGACTCGCCCGTCACTTGCCGGGTGATAGTGGAGAGATAACGGGGAGAGATACAAAGCTCGTTCGCATAGAAAGAGACCTCTTTCTGGTCGAGATAATGGGCATGGATGCAATTGATGAACTTATGGAACAACTCCTCCCCACGGTTGCACCCATTTTGCTGGCGGCTCGAGAAGGAGTACCTTGTCTTATCATACATATTAAGGAAGAAGCATTGCAACTGGTTTTTCACGATCATATCACGGTACACGTTATCCCGATCCATGTAAATCAGCCAAAACAGCCGGATGATCACATTTATGGTCTCCTCCTGATCGGCGGGATGCGTATAGCAAGGATTATCTTTTATGAAGCGGAAAAAGGGCGGATCCAGCCGGAATACGGCCTCGTCGAACAAGACCTTCGAAAAGGATATATATTGTACCTTGAAATCCTCGCTACTCGCGTTCAACGTCAGGATCGTATCCGGTATCAATACGATCACCGTGTTGCGCCGGATATCCCATCGGCTCAAATCGACGGATATATTCGCCGTTCCTTTATAGCAAAATAAGATCATGCCATATCCGCTCTTGTAAGGACGATCCAATAACTCCCTCAAATCGGAATCGCCTATTATGAACGACTCTCCTCTCTCTATCTCAAATGGATTCATATGTCTACTATTTTGCCCGCGAATATAAGAGATCATTAGCATATAACGGATCATTCCATCTCAAAATGAACAATCATCGCCTCATTGTGGAAACAATGGTTCGCCGATAAGCGAGTAGCTTTGCATCCGAAAATATAGGTATTAGTTAAGATGAAAAAGCAAAATCGATTGATGAAGACTGCGATCGCCTTATGGTGTATCGTAGCTGTTGGGTGTAAACAAAGCCCTGTAATCCAACAAAGTTCAGGGTATGCGACAATGACCGTATCCACTTCGGAGAAAACTTTATCCAATAATTACTCGGCGAGTATACGAGGAAAACAGGATATTGATATTTATCCGCAAGTATCCGGTTTTATTACAAAGCTTTGCGTAGCAGAAGGCGAGAGCGTAAAAAAAGGACAAGTCTTATTTATTATTGATCAAGTTCCTTATCAAGCGGCCTTAAACACCGCCATTGCGAACGTAGAGGCCGCTAAGGCATCTGTAGCGACAGCGCAACTGACCTACGAGAGTAAACAAGAATTGTATAAGAACAAAGTAGTTTCCGAGTTCGACCTAAAGACCGCCTACAACACACTACTCTCGGCAAAAGCCCAATTAGCCCAAGCGGAGGCACAAGAGGTGAACGCCCGTAACAACCTTTCTTACACGGAAGTGAAAAGCCCCTCGAACGGCGTCATCGGAACCCTGCCTTATCGTGTAGGCGCATTAGTAAGCGCAAGCCTACCCAAACCGCTCACCACGGTATCGGACAATTCCGAAATGTATGTGTATTTCTCCATGACCGAGAACCAGCTACTGGCCTTGACCCGTCAATACGGCTCGAAAGACAAAGCCTTGGAGAATATGCCCGAGATCGAGCTTCAGTTGAACGATAAATCGCTTTATCCCCAAACGGGAAAGATCGAGACGATCAGCGGCGTTATCGATCAAAACACCGGAACGGTCAGCTTGCGTGCCGCATTCCCGAACGAGGAGCAATCATTGAATAGCGGAGGCTCCGGGAATGTGATCATTCCGGTTACATACGATAACTGCGTAGTAATTCCCCAAGCCGCCACGTTCGAAATCCAAGACCGGGTATTTGTCTTCAAGGTAGTAGACGGAAAGACGCAATCCGCTCCTGTAGAAGTTACCCGTGTGAACGGAGGACAAGAGTATATCGTAAACGCCGGATTGAATAGCGGCGACGTGATCGTAGCCGAAGGCGTAGGTTTATTGCGTGAAGGAACACCGATTGAAGTAAAACAAAATTAAGAACAATGAAAGTTAGCACATTTATAGAACGCCCCGTACTGTCCGCCGTGATTTCCATCACGATTATGGTAGCGGGTATCATCGGGCTTTTCACCTTGCCCGTAGAACAATATCCGGATATCGCCCCTCCTACCGTTATGGTCAGTACGACTTACTTCGGGGCGAATGCCGAGACCATGCAGAAGAGTGTCGTAGCCCCTTTGGAAGAGGCGATCAACGGCGTGGAAGATATGACCTACATGACCTCCACGGCTACCAACTCCGGTACCGCCACGATCACGATCTATTTCCAACAAGGAACCGATCCGGACATGGCCGCCGTAAACGTACAGAACCGTGTATCGAAAGCGACCGGGCAATTGCCGGCCGAGGTTACCCAAGTGGGTGTCACGACTTCCAAGCGCCAGACCAGTATGTTACAGATCTTCTCGCTCTATAGCCCGGACGGTTCTTATGACGAGAACTTCCTCAGTAATTACATCAGCATCAACCTAAAACCAGAGATACTCCGTATCTCCGGAGTCGGCGAGTTGATGGTTATGGGTGGCGATTACAGTATGCGTATCTGGATGAAGCCCGACGTTATGGCCCAATACAAATTGATCCCCTCGGACGTGACCTCCGTGTTGGCCGAGCAAAATATTGAGTCCGCCACGGGTTCTTTAGGCGAGAACTCGGACGAGACGTATCAGTACACCATGAAATATAGCGGACGCCTGCTTACTCCGGAGGAATTCGGCGATATCGTGATCCGCTCCACCGAGGATGGAGAGGTATTGAAGCTAAAAGAGATAGCGGACATTGAGTTAGGAAAGGAGAGTTATGCCTATATCGGACAAACAAACGGTAAGCCGGGTATCTCCTGTATGGTTTTCCAGACAGCCGGATCGAATGCCACGGAGGTGAATAATAAGATCGACGCTTTTCTTGAGGAAGCCTCGAAAGACTTCCCGAAAGGTATCGAGGTCGTAAAATTGATGAGTACGAATGATTTCTTGTACGCCTCGATCCATGAGGTTGTAAAAACCTTGATAGAGGCCATTATCCTCGTTATCCTTGTGGTATATGTCTTCTTGCAGGATATCCGTTCTACGCTGATTCCGTTGGTAGCGATCGTGGTTTCCTTGATCGGTACGTTCGCCTTTATGACGGTCGCCGGATTTAGCATTAACTTGATCACTTTATTCGCTTTGGTATTGGTGATCGGTACGGTGGTGGACGACGCGATCGTTGTCGTCGAGGCAGTCCAAGCTCGGTTCGACGTTGGATATAAGTCCTCTTATATGGCTAGTATGGATGCGATGAAAGGATTGACATCCGCCATCGTCTCTACTTCATTGGTATTTATGGGCGTGTTTATCCCGGTATCGTTTATGAGCGGTACATCCGGTACATTCTATACGCAGTTCGGTTTGACGATGGCAGCGGCCGTAGGTATCTCTACCGTTAATGCGTTAACGTTAAGCCCGGCGCTTTGCGCTATCTTATTGAAGCCTTACATCAACGAGGACGGCACCCAAAAGAATAACTTCGCCGCACGTTTCCGTAAGGCGTTCAACGCCGCATTCGATTCGGTCATCAAGAAATATAAGCACGGGGTGTTGTTCTTTATCAAGCGGAAATGGCTGGCTTGGTCTTTATTGGCATGCTCCATCGTATTACTTATCGTCTTGATGAACACGACAAAATCCAGCTTGGTGCCCGATGAGGATCAAGGTACGGTCTTTGTCAACGTAAGTACGGCCTCCGGAAGCTCCTTGGCTACGACTAACAAGATCATGACGAATATCGAGCAACGGATCAACCAGATTCCACAGCTTCAATCTTATTCCAAGGTTTCCGGTTATGGTTTGCTGGCCGGACAAGGTAGCTCTTTCGGTATGTTCATCTTGAAACTAAAACATTGGGATGAGCGCCCGGACAAGGAAGATAACGTACAAGCCGTGATCGGACAGGTATATGGCCGTACGGCAGATATCAAGGACGCTACGATTTTCGCCATCGCCCCGGCCATGATCCCCGGATATGGTATGGGTAACGCATTGGAAATGCATACGCAAGACAAGGCCGGTGGAGACTTAACGACCTTCTTTAACACGACCCAGCAATATCTCGCCGCCTTGCGTGAACGGCCCGAGATCGCTACGGCTTACTCTACCTTCGATATCAAGTACCCGCAATGGCGCGTGGATGTGGACGCGGCGAAATGCAAACGGGCCGGAATCACTCCGGATGCTGTTCTATCAACCCTTTCCGGTTATTACGGAGGGCAATATGTGTCGAATATCAACCGTTTCTCGAAGGTGTATAAGGTGATGATACAGTCCGATCCTAAATATCGTCTGGATGAGGCCTCCTTGAATAATACGTTCGTACGCATGTCGAACGGCGAGATGGCACCGCTTAGTCAGTTTATCACCTTGACCAAGGTATACGGTGCCGAATCTCTAGCCCGTTTCAACATGTATAATTCGATCGCCGTCAATGCCGTACCGGCCAATGGATATAGCTCCGGGGATGCTATCAAGGCGGTAAAAGAGACAGCGGCCACTTCGCTCCCGAAAGGGTATGGCTACGACTTCGGTAGTATCACCCGTGAGGAGAACCAGCAGAGTAATACGACCATTATCATCTTCGGTATCTGTATCTTGATGATTTATTTGATCCTAAGTGCCTTGTACGAGAGTTTCCTTGTTCCTTTCGCCGTGATTCTTTCCGTACCGATGGGTTTGATGGGTAGTTTCTTGTTCGCTAAGTTCATGGGATTGGAGAATAACATTTATCTGCAAACCGGTTTGATCATGTTGATCGGATTGTTGGCGAAGACCGCCATCTTATTGACAGAGTACGCTACCCAACGCCGCCTGTCCGGTATGAGCCTGACTTCAGCCGCTCTTAGCGCGGCAAAGGTTCGTCTGCGCCCGATCTTGATGACCGCTCTTACGATGATATTCGGTTTGCTGCCATTGATCGTTTCCAACGGCGTAGGCGCTAATGGAAACCGCTCGTTGGGAACCGGTGCCGTTGGCGGTATGTTGATCGGTACATTGGCTTTGTTATTTATCGTGCCTTGCTTATTCATCACGTTCCAATACCTGCAAGAGAAACTACGCCCGATCCAATTCGAGCGTTCCCTTGATTGGCAGGTGCAAGAAGAGGTAAAAGAGGCCGCCGAGGAAAGAAAAGAATATTTAGATAGCAAGAAATAATCTATCCAGATTGTGTATATATATAATGTATATGAAGAATAACATCATACTCCTTGCCGTAGCGACGCTAGCGTTGAATAGCTGCGGCATTTACAAGAAATACGAGCCTGTCGCCACCCTCCCGGAGAATCTATACCGGGAGGAGATAGCCCCGGCAGATACCTTCTCCATCGGGAATATCAGTTGGCGGGACCTGTTCACCGATCCGGCCTTGCAATCCTTGATCGAACGGGGATTAGCCAATAATACAGACCTACGGATCGCCCATCTAAAGGTACAAGAAGCTGAGGCGGCGTTAATGACCTCCCGCCTCTCCTACCTCCCGTCGCTCTCCCTAGATCCACAGGGCACGACAAGTAGCTTTGATAAGGCGAAAGCGTCGTGGACATACAACGTCCCGGTATCGGCCAGTTGGGAGGTCGATATCTTCGACCGGCTGACAAACGCCAAACGACAAGCGAAAGCCGCCTTGTCGCAAAGCCAAGCGTATAGCCAAGCCGTACAAACGCAACTGATCGCCAATATCGCCAACCTGTATTACACCTTATTGATGCTGGACCGGCAATACGAGATCACGACAGAAACCGCCGTGAAATGGCTAGAAAGCCTTCGTACCACCCAAGCATTAATGGCAGCCGGCATGACTACCGAGGCGGCCGTATCGCAAACCGAGGCTACTTGCTACTCCATCGAGACCTCTGTTAAAGATCTGGAACAGACCATCCGGGAGACCGAGAATACGCTTGCCGTCTTATTGGGAGAGACACCTCAGGATATTGAGCGAGGAAGGTTGGAAGACCAATCCTTAACCCCGGATCTGGCTATCGGTATCCCGGTACAGATGCTCTCGAACCGTCCAGATGTACGTAGCGCCGAGTACGCTTTGGCGCAAGCGTTCTACGGGACAGCCTCCGCACGCTCCAATTTTTATCCCTCGCTACGTCTTAGCGGCAGCGCGGGATGGACAAACAGCGCAGGTAGTTACATCGTAAATCCGGGTAAACTATTACTATCGGCGGTCGGCTCCCTCACGCAACCGCTATTTAACAAAGGAGCGAATATCGCCCAATTGAAAATAGCGAAAGCGCAGCAAGAAGAGGCCAAGCTCACTTTCCAACAAACCGTGCTCAACGCCGGAAAAGAGGTGAACGACGCACTTACCCAAGCCCAGACCGCAAAGGGAAAGATCGACTTGCGTACACACCAAATCGAATCGCTTGAAGATGCCGTCCGTAGCACCCAATTGCTGATGACGCATGGAAACACCACTTATTTGGAAGTGCTCACGGCACAGCAAACCCTGCTCAGCGCCCAGCTCTCCCAAGTAACGGATCGTTTTGACGAGCTTCAAGCCACCGTAAACCTCTACCAAGCCTTAGGAGGAGGCAGACATTAAAGATAGTCCTTTCAGACTTGTATATAATTATGATTGTAACCTCCTTTTGTGCGTGACGCATAGAAGGAGGTAAAAAAATACCCGGTTTATGGTATATGCCGTAAACAATCCATCCACTATCTTTGTCATATAAATAAAAGAATCCAGAAACAACAAAATTCATTTGTATATGGCAAGAATAGCAAGACAACTGACCGACCTTGTCGGCAACACTCCCCTGTTGGAGTTCTCTAATTTCAACGCGAGCAAGGGCCTTAAAGCCCAAGTAATCGGCAAGCTGGAATATTTCAACCCGGCTGGTAGCGTAAAAGACCGCATCGCCTTGGCGATGATCGAGGACGCCGAGGCTAAAGGCTTGTTGAAACCCGGCGCTACCATTATCGAACCGACCAGCGGTAATACCGGAGTCGGACTTGCTTTTGTCTCCGCCTCGAAAGGCTACAAATTAATCCTGACCATGCCGGATACCATGAGTGCCGAGCGTCGTAATTTATTGAAAGCGTTAGGTGCCCGGCTCGTCCTCACCCCCGGGGCGGAAGGCATGAAAGGAGCCATCGCCAAAGCGGAGGAACTGCGTGACGCGACTCCCGGTTCCATCATCCTACAACAATTCGAGAATCCCGCTAACCCGGCCGTACATATCCGTACGACCGCCGAAGAGATCTGGCGTGATACGGATGGTAAAGTCGATCTGTTTGTAGCCGGCGTAGGAACCGGAGGCACGGTCAGCGGTGTCGGTGCCGGATTGAAAGCTCACAACCCGAACGTACAAATCGTAGCGGTAGAGCCTAGCGATTCACCGGTACTTTCCGGAGGCAAGCCCGGCCCGCACAAGATACAGGGCATCGGAGCCGGCTTTATCCCCAAGACCTACAACGGGGAGGTAGTTGACAAGATCCTGCAAGTAACGAACGATGACGCTATCCGTACCAGCCGGGAACTGGCCGGGAAGGAAGGGTTGCTGGTAGGAATATCTTCCGGCGCCGCTGTATACGCCGCCGTGGAACTAGCTAAACTTCCGGAGAATGAGGGAAAAACGATCGTGGCGTTGCTTCCGGACACAGGAGAAAGGTATCTCTCCACGGTTCTATATGCTTTCGAGGAATATCCTCTATAGGCTTTTATCGGTTTATCTGATGTCATAGAATCTGAGTCGAAAACACTATAGTGTTTGTGGATAAACACAATAGTATTCAGACTAAAACACTACTGTATTCGTGCACAAATACAGTAGTGTTTTTTACAGATTACAAGAGCCCTTTCGTACTCGGTAGCTCAAACCGATAAATATCTCGTCGGATCGCCATCTTGATCGAGCGGGCCAAAGCCTTGAAGATACCTTCTATCTTATGATGCTCGTTCGTACCCTCGGCACGGATATTCAAATTCATGCGGGCAGCGTCGCTCAAGCTCTTGAAGAAATGGAGGAACATCTCCGTAGGCATATCCCCTACTTTCTCACGGTGGAACTCAGCGTCCCAAACCAACCAAGGACGGCCACCGAAATCCAGCGCCACGCTACACAAGCAATCGTCCATCGGAAGGCAATACCCATAACGCTCGATCCCTCGCTTATCACCCAGCGCTTTCAGCATCGCCTCGCCAAGGGCGATCGCCGTATCCTCTATCGTATGATGCTCGTCGACTTCCAGGTCGCCTTTTACCCGTACTGTCAGGTCCGTACCAGAATGCTTACCGATCTGGTCCAACATATGATCGAAGAAACCAAGCCCGGTAGAGATCGATGTCTTTCCGGTTCCATCCAGATTCCAGTCCACATAAATATCCGTCTCCTTCGTGGCACGCCGTACGACCGCACGACGCTCGCCGGCAAACAGATACTCGGTGATCTTATCCCAATCATCCGTGATATAGGCGGAAGACAATGAGGTAGCATAAGCCGCCAACTCACTCTCCGCTCCCTCCTCCGGGCGCAACCAGATACCTTTAGCGCCCAGATTATGGGCCAACTCCATATCCGTAAGGCGATCCCCGATCACGAAACTATTCTCCAGATCGTATTCACCTGTCATATATTTCGTAAGCATTCCTGTACGAGGCTTACG
This sequence comes from Parabacteroides sp. AM17-47, assembly GCF_003434625.1. Lineage (NCBI taxonomy): Bacteria > Pseudomonadati > Bacteroidota > Bacteroidia > Bacteroidales > Tannerellaceae > Parabacteroides > Parabacteroides sp. AM17-47. The sequence goes on along the minus strand of NZ_QTLI01000009.1, from coordinate 106,924 downwards.
ATTCGGGGAATTATCCTCGGGAAAGGAAGGATCGATCAATATATCATCAAACACGATCCCCTCGCCTTCCAGTGTTTTTAGGATCAAGTTATGGGCAGGCCAGAAAGTCTCCTCCGGGAAAGAGGGCGTACCCAGCCCGTCTTGGTTGGAGACCATCACGAACTCGAAATCCAACCGCTCGCGAATGAAATAGAGGTTACGCATCACCTTCGGGACAAACTCTAGTTTCTCCAAGCTATCCAATTGATAATCTACGGGCGGCTCTTTTACAAGCGTGCCGTCTCGATCGATAAACAACGCTCTTTTCCTCGTGCTCATAATTTCATGTTTTTCATCGCGTTCAATAAGCTATCATTCTCTTTCGGCGTACCGATCGTAATACGAAGGCAACCCCGGCATTTCTGCACGTTGCTACGGTTACGCACTACGATCCCTTTCTTCACGAGCCCATTATACATGGCATCCGCCTTGGCGACATTCACCAACAAGAAATTAGCGTCCGAAGGATATACTTGATAGGAGAAAGGAGGCTCGGACAGGATCTTCTCCAACCGGTTACGCTCCGTGAGGATCTCGTTCACTTGGTGCTTCATGGTCGCCTCGTCGCTCAAGAGCTCCAAAGCTTTCTCCTGCGTAAGCTGGTTGACGTTATACGGATATTTGATCTTATTCAAGACACCGATAATCTCCGGAGAGGCAAATGCCATACCCAAACGAATACCCGCCGCTCCCCACGCTTTCGACAAGGTTTGAAGAACGATCAGATTCGGGAACCCGGATAATTCCTTCAAGAAAGAGGGATAAGCGGAGAAGTCGATATAAGCCTCATCGATCACCACGATTCCTTCATAATTCTTCAATATCTTATAGATCGAGCCACGATCCAGGCTGTTGCCACTGGGGTTATTCGGGGAACATAGGAAGATCACTTTAGTCCACTCGTCCGCCGATTCCAACACTCGGTCAGCGTCCAAGTCGAAATTCTCGTCCAAAGAGACCTTGCGACATTCCACGTTATTTACATTCGCAGCCACCTCATACATACCATACGACGGCGAGATCGTCACCACACTATCCAACCCCGGCTCGCAAAAGGCACGGATCACCAGATCGATGGCCTCGTCGCTGCCATTGCCCAAGAAGATCGAGTTACGATCCACGCCTTTCAATACGGCCAGACGATCCTTCAATTTCCACTGCAAGGGATCGGGATAACGGTTATACGGCACATTCCACGGATTCTCATTCGCGTCCAGAAAAACGGAGGCATCCCCATGAAACTCATCACGTGCGGATGAATACGGTTTCAAATTCCAGACATTCGGTCTTACTAAATCTTTCAGGTCTTTCATATCGTGTTCAATCTAATTGTTACTGCGTTGCGGTGAGCATCCAGATGCTCGTTGGCCGCCATGGTTTGGATCGTGCTACCCAAGGCACGGATACCATCGGAAGAGATCTCTTGGAAAGTGATCTTCTTGATGAAGCTATCCAAGTTTACGCCGCTATATGCCTTGGCATAACCGTTGGTCGGCAAGGTATGATTCGTGCCGGAAGCATAATCGCCTGCGCTTTCCGGAGTATATGGACCCATAAAGACACTGCCAGCGTTCTCGATTCGCTCCGCGATAGCGGTGTAATCCGATGTTTGGATAATCAAGTGCTCGGGAGCGTATTGATTCGTGAAGTCCACGACTTCCCGCGAATCTTTCAATACGATGATACGGCTGTGCGCTAATGATTTCTCGGTAATCTCCTTTCGAGGCAAACGATCGAGTTGCTCTTGGATGGCACGGGCCACGGGTTCCACGATCATTTCCGAAGCGGTTACGAGGATCGCTTGGCTATCCACTCCATGCTCGGCCTGCGAGAGGAAATCGGCGGCGATAAAATCGGGATTCGCTGTCTCGTCCGCGATCACCTCTACCTCGGATGGTCCGGCGGGCATATCGATGGCGACTTCTTTTAGGCTTACTAATTGCTTCGCCGCCGTCACGTATTGATTACCGGGGCCAAAGATCTTATACACCTTGGGGACCGATTCCGTCCCATAGGCCATCGCCGCTATCGCTTGGATTCCTCCAGCCTTGAATATCTTACTTACACCCGCGACCTCCGCGGCAAACAGGATAGCGGGATGTACTTTCCCTTCCCGGTTCGGTGGCGTACATAATACGATCTCCTTGCATCCGGCGATACGTGCGGGCACTGCCAACATCAATACCGTGGAAAACAAAGGCGCCGTTCCGCCCGGAATATATAAACCGACTTTCTCGATCGCTACCGCTTTCTGCCAACAAGTGACTCCCGGGGTAGTCTCCACTTTCTTTCCCTCGAAACGTTGTGAGGCGTGGAACTTCTCGATATTCGCCTTTGCCGTACGAATCGCCTGTTTCAAGTCCTCAGCGACCAAGGCATCCGCTTCCCGCATCTCCTCTTCCGAGACTTGAAGGGAAGAAAGGAGCACTTTATCAAACTTTTCCTCATACGCTTTTACGGCAGTGTCACCCTGCTCGCGTACCTCGTCCAATACCGTACGGACCGTATCGAACAAGGTGGTTACATCTAATGCGGGACGTTTGATTAGTGAGCTCCATTCCTCACGTCCGGGATATTTTATAATCTCCATATTATACAATCATTTTCTCGATCGGAAGCACTAAGATACCTTCAGCCCCCAATGATTTTAGTTTACCAATAATTTCCCAGAAATGCTTCTCGGCGATCACGGATTGAACAGAGACCCATTCATCGTTTGCCAAAGGCGTTATGGTCGGGCTCTTCATACCGGGAAGCACCTCGATAATCTCATCCAGCTTTTCTTTCGGAGCGTTCAGCAACACGTACTTCTTGCCCTCGGCGACTTGAATCGCCTCGAAGCGGAATAGAAGCTCATCCAATATCTCCAGTTTCTCTTTGGATAGATTATTGTTAGCGATCAATAAAGCCTCACAAGGAAGGACTACCTCCACTTCTCTCAATTGATTGCTTACCAAAGTGCTACCGGAGCTTACGATATCAAAGATAGCGTCCGCCAAACCAATGCCCGGGGCGATTTCCACAGAGCCGCTGATTACATGAATATCCGCCTTCACGCCTCTCTCCTCTAAGAAAGACCGTAGGATCACGGGATAGGAAGTAGCGATCGTTTTTCCCTCAAACCATTCAGCTCCCTTATATTCCTCATCTTTGGGGATAGCTAAGGATAGACGGCACTTACTAAAGCCCAGACGCTTGATCAATTTCGCCTCTTGCCCTTTCTCCACGTACTCGTTCTCTCCGACAATACCAATATCCGCCACACCGTTAGCTACAGACTGAGGAATATCATCATCACGAAGGAATAATACCTCTACCGGAAAACCTTTTGCCGATAATAACAGAATGCGTTTGCCCCTGTTTAGTTTAATACCCGCTTCTTCAAGCAACATCATGGTCTCGTCGTACAGACGGCCCTTCGATTGTACCGCGATTCTCAACATAACTATATCTTATTTTTATATTATAAATATCAACAAAAAAGGCTTACCGCAAAACGGCAAGCCTTTATCTTTTTATCATGAGTACATACATACCATTCAGCCCACCGAACTATCGCCCGCTGTAATGATGATGGTGATGTAATGTAGTCGTTATTTTCATTTCTTTTGTTATTTACGTCGCAAAGTTACAATAATAATTGAAAGAACAAATATTTCTGACAAAATATTATCCCAATATCTATATTACTTCAATCCGTTCTTACGGAGCAACTCTTCTATCTCTTTCAAGCTTATAGATTCACGTTCTGCTTTGTTTTCATAATCATCAATGAAAGAGGCATAATGCTTCCGCAAACGTTTCGCTTCCTTCTTAAAGGAGGCTAAGACTTCTATTCTATATTCCATCTCTCATTTCTTTTAAGAAATCTCTCGCTGATTGTTTCCTCCCGGCAATCATGTCTTTCAGCCCGGCATCAATCCCTGCCAAGATTTCTTCCTTGCTAATATATTCCGTTTCTTCCTCTTCGGCTTTTGTCCTAATTTTATTGTTCAGCTTTTTCAGATAGTTCTTCACACGGTTGAGCGTGTCTTTATCATCGATGCTTAACAATTCTTCGACCAAATCCATCTTTAGGCATTTTAGTTCCATTGCCGTCATACAAATACTCCTTTCTTATTAATTCGTTCTCTCAAGGACAAAGATAATGATTTACTTTAATACAAATGACTCGCTTGCTGCTTAATCTTATTGGAAAGCATCAAGGGGAAGTCCGGATGCGCGGTAAAAAACGCATCAACTTCTTCCCGAGCTTCCTTCGATGTATGGGCGGAAAGCAAGGAGCGAACCCAAGCGGTGGGGAAAAAGATATCGCCAGTCCGCTGTACTTCCGGCATCGCTTCCAAGGCCGGACGGATATAAGCGACCGACTCTTGTTCTCGTAGGCGATGGTTCAAATTAGCGAGAGCGGAAGAGGCCCATGGCTCCACCCTACGATTCCCGGCGATCAACAAGGAAGCGAAGACACTGTCACGTTCCGCCTTGCGGGGCGATACGGATGGGGAGATAAATTGATACTCCTTCTTCCGGTCCGGATTCTGTATGCGGGATAATTGCGTAGCGATAATCTTATCCGCTTTTTCCGGCAAATGCATCGCCAGCATATAGGATAAGCCAATATAATCACTCTCGCTCAACGTACAATCTTTCGGAGCTTTCCGTTCCTGCCATAACGTATACAGACGTTGTACCGCCTCCTCTGAATCCGCTATCGAACGATACAAACGAAACGCCTGCAAGCGATGTTGGGATACGGGATTCGTTGTCACGATCTTCCACAAAGCCTCTTCCAACGGACAAGAATCCGACGGGAATATCCGCTGGCAATCTCCTAAATAGCTTAAAGCCATCGAGAACAATAAAGAATTAGACTCATTCGGTAAATACGCTAACATCTCTTCACGGAACCCTTGCGGAGAAATCGTTTTCCAACGAAGATTCTCATAAAGGGTAATCAGCAAAGATCCCTTCAACACCTCATCTTCCGATGAGCGAAGCACAGACCATAGACCGGAAGACTCCCCCTCTGTTATTTTAAAGAAGCCATAACCACGCCCATTTATATTCGGAAGAATGACACAATTTCCATTCGGAAGAAAACTTAATTTCATTCGGAAGGAATCAGAGTTTCCTTCGAGAGAAACCGGGATTTCTTCCGAATCCGTTCCACAGATCACCCGATAGGTTAATTCTTGCGGCCATTTTAAACCCCGGCCCAACGGATCACGCTGCTCTACGACCAACTCGCCGTCCTTAACCGAAGCCGTAATCTCCGGCATACCCTTCTGATTCACCCACACCTCACTCCAAGCGGCCAGATCCTCTTCCGTATATTTATTCAAGATACGGATCAAGCCCTCCCACGTAGCGTTCCCATACGCATAAGTAGTCAAGTACTCACGGATTCCCTGCTGGAAAGCCTCTTCTCCCAGAACACGTACCAACATTTCCATAACCACGGGAGATTTATCATAGATGATATTACCATATACCAAACCGGCGTTCCGCAAATTATCCAAATCTTGCTTGATCGGATTCGCACCTGACGTACGGTCTTCCGAATAAGATGCGGGAATATAATCCCGAATAAAATTCAACCGGTGATTCACGTCCGGATATAAAGGTTCTACGATACGGGAAGCAAAATAATTAGCGAAAACCTCTTTTGTCCATACATCATCAAACCATTTCATCGTTACATAATCGCCAAACCACATATGAGAGGTTTCATGCGCGATCAAGGAACTCCGACTCAATCGCTCATTTAAGGTAGGATGCTCATCCAGAAACATCCGGCGATCCGTATATAAGGTAGCACCCGTATGTTCCATACCTCCATATTGGAAACCGGGTAAGATAATCACGTCATATTTAGCAAAAGGATAAGGAATACCAGTAAAGTCTTCCTGCCATTCCAACGCGTCGAACACCTCATCGGCAATGGCTGGGCATTGAGCGATTTTCTTCGGATCTGTCTCCCGATGATAAATAGAGATATCCCGTCCGTTCCGGGAATAAACCTCCCGAGTCAGTTCACCGGCCACGAATGAGAACAGGTAGGTACTAAGCGGTTCCGTCTCCTTGAAAGAAATACGATTCCGACCGGAGACGCCCGTACTATCCGTTTGCGTGATAGCGCCATTCGCCACGGCCTGCCAAGTGGAAGGAACTTCCAAGGTCAAGGTAAAAAGCGACTTCATATCCGGCTGGTCAAAACAAGGGAATACCGTACGTGCCCGGTCCGGAACCAATAACGTATACAGGAACTCATCCCGCCGGTTCAAGGATTGATCCGCCGGAGTAAAAGCGATCGCTACCCGGTTCTCTCCCACCGCTACCCAATCTGAGGCTATCACGATATGCTCATCTTTCACCTCGTAGGGAATATCGCCTCCGTTCAAGGTTACGGATGTCACTTGCTCCGGTTCTCCGCGGAAATCAATAATAAGCGGCTGCTTCTCGTCTAATCGCAACGATAGTTCCACCTTTCCCCGGATCGCCTCGCCACGAGATTCCGGGATCGAGAAGAAAAGATTATAACGGACATCGGAGAAATGCTCCTTCCGGAATCGCGCCAGCTCAAGGCCCACACCGGGCCGGGACAAACCGGCCTCATCTTGTTTAACAGAGCTACAAGCAACCAGACCGGACAGTACGCAAGCTCCGATAAATACCTTTAGGTTCATATCTCGTAATTATTCTCTTAAGTATTCTGCTATACCCATAAAATTTCGTTCCAACAAATACATCTGGCTAGCCATAAACGTGAAAAAATCTCCCCAATGCGCTCGCCGATGCAAATCCAATCCTTCCTTTGCCACATAGATACGGGCCACTTGTCGGCCATTCTCACGGACAAAGCAAATATCCCAGATCAAGCCTTCGGGAAAATCCTGTTCCAAGGTCTCTTTATACCAAGTCAGGCGCTCAAACATTTCCAGACGTAAATCCTCGCTACGGTGGTTTACCTCAAGAATAACGTAAGCCCCTTGGCGGTTCGCGTCGAATTTCAACTCAACGCCCTTTACCTTCGTATCATATAATGTCCAAATTTTCTTACGCCCCCGCAAATAGGGTTGCACCTCACAAAAAGCGGCGAAGCTTTCCCAAAACTCCAATTTGAGATTCTTCAGTTCCTCCTTACTATACATTATTTATAAATGTCTTTCCTTGTTACCTTAACGATCTGTCCGAATTTGGAGAGTTTCTCCATATCCATACTCTTTGAATTACCGACTATCGCATATATCATTAAATGATCTTGTATATTCTCCTTATAAAAACGAAGGATATCCTCCATAGTCATCCGATCGATGACCTCCAGATAATCCTTGTTCGGATCGCTCTCGTACCCTTCACGCCGGAAACCGGCGATCTTCAAGGAAAGAGAGCGACTAGTAGGATATTCATTATTCACCCAATTACGAATCGTCTGCTTCACCGACTCCACCCGTTCCGGACGTTCCGGCATATCATGCACCAGATTTTCCAGCACTTCCATCGCATCGATCATCTTATCCGTCTGTGTAGCCAGTTTCATCACGAAACTAGCGGGCTTCTCCGATCGATTCAAAGGAGGATGTTTCAAACGGGCATTTACTTGATAAGCGAACGAACGAAACTCACGGATCTCCTGAAACATCAAAGATGACATATCCCCTCCGAAATAAGCGCTAAACAACCGGGAAATAGGACGATCCTCCTTAGCCTTCAACGGATCGATATACATATAGGCATAGATTATGCTTTGCGTGACATCCTCCATGTCCATGAAAAAGACAGTCGGCTTATCATACGTCATAAGATCACGAATATAGGGAGAGTTCGATGGAATACTTACCTCCTCCAAGGGTAAATGCAGCTTGATCTGCCGAGCGGCCTCCTCCGTAGACAATGTACCACAATAATGCAGGTTACAAGCGACCGAACGTACCTTACTGAAGGTGTCCAGCAACATCTTTCCTTTTAGTTTTTTGATTTCAGCGAACGATAATTTGGTCAAATAACGGGATTGCTCCCCAAATTTGACTTTCTCTAACAGCATATCGGCTACGTTCTCGCTGGAATTGAACAACGATTTCTCCGTTACCTTCGCCTCGTCCACAATCTGCCGTAACTTCTTGTCATCTGGCTTGGCGTGCCGCAAGAAATCGCCGACCAAAGCCATTGTTTGGGTAAAATGCCCATCAAAACCATTCACCACCACCAGAAACTCAGAATCCGTGGAATCAAAAGTCAATGTACTACCAAGTTCCTGCAATTTACCCCGAAAGACCTCAAAAGACATCGATTCCGTCGCTACGAAAGGTAGATAAGCGGACAATTTATCAAGATCACGAAGCTCCAACTGCCCCACTCCATAAGATAGTGTCAGCGAGAATATATCATTTACGGAATTATGAGTCTTATACAACGTGACAAGCGGACGCAAGGATACGACCTCGGCGTCTTTCTCAAAATCGAGAAAATGCGGTTTCAATTCTTGTACGGGTATCTTTTCCAGACGTTCCACATAAGCGGAGGAAGCATCGGAGTTCTTCGGTATAATCGGTGAATAATCCGGCTTGGGTAAGATCGTTTTTGGATAGCGTCCGGTCTTCTTCGTGACGTACATATAATTCTCCGTAAAATATTTCTTGGCGACCTCAATCACGTCTTCTCTCGACAAGGCATCGATACGGGTAACCTCATCCAAATAATCCTGCCAGCTTTTCCCTTGAGAGAAAATACGCATCATCACCTCGGCCCTTGAGTTTATGTCTTCCAATTTGGAGGCATATTCACGTTTCTGTTCCAATTTCAAGCTTTGGAACATCTCATCGCTAAAATCCCCCTCCTTAATACGGTTGATTTGTTTCCATACTAATTTCTCGGCTGCCGCATAGGTCTGGAAAAAGAACTTCGGAAATACCAACAAACCTAATATTCCAGCCTCATTCATACTTTGGTTAACCGCCATCGCACCCATCACCTTATGATCTACCGTCAGCTTATCCAAAAATCCCGTACCATTGGAGTTATTCAATAAAGATACGGCGATATTGAGCGCAACTTGATCCGGATGATTCGCGGGAACTCCCCGGAATCCCAATGCCATAATTTTCACGAAAGGCATAGGAATACGTACGCTCACTTTCTCCCGCCCCTCGAATGGTGGAAGCGCAACGATATCCCGGTGGGGCGGCTTCCCTTTTCGTATCCGTGAAAAAGTAGATTCCAAGATTGGCAAGACCTCCTCCGTATCGAAATCCCCGCTTAAGATCAATCCCATATTGGAAGCGACATAGTATTTCTCGAAGAACCGGCGCATCTCCGAAAGACGGGGATTCTTCAAGTTCTCCGCACTTCCGATAATCGGATACGCATACGGATGCGGATAGAAATAACGCTCTGTCAATTTCTCGATGGCGACGCTAGCCATCGTGTCCCCATACATGTTCTTTTCCTCATAGACCGTCTCCAGCTCACTCTGGAAAAGACGAAATACGGGATTTACCAAACGCTCACTATTGATCTCGGCCCATTGGGAGATATATTGCGGAGAGAATGTATTGAAATATAATGTATAGTCGTAAGAAGTCCCGGCATTCAACTTCGTACCACCGAAACGAGAGATCAACCGGTCGAACTCGTTCGGTATTACATACTCAGCGGCACGTACGCTCAGGTCGTTAATGATTTGCTGCAAATGGGCACGCATCTTGGGATCCTCGGTATCCGCCAAAGCGTCATATTTCTCGGCGATAATGTCCAGCAAGACTTTCTCGGACTCATAATCGATTGTCCCGATCTTATCCGTTCCTTTAAACATCATATGCTCGAAATAATGCGCGATACCTGTGTTAGGGGAATCTTTAGCTCCGGCTTTTACAACTACGGCTCCGAATATCTTAGGTTGGCTATGGTCCTCATTCAACCATACCGTCAAATCATTACTTAATTTATGCTCTCGTACCTGTAGAAAATCTGAGGTTGACAACAGAGATCTCATGGAATCCATTTAAGTTTATATTATTTCACAAAGATACATTTTTCAATTGGATTAATACGCTTACATTTACAAGCAATCTTAACAAAAGGGCAAATTTAACGTAGGATTGAACCTATTTTTAAGAGTAGTGTTATATCAAAAAACGATTATTATGATAAATTTAGGTAGTTGGATGAACAAAGTCCTCACCGGATGGGGTGTAGACGAGAAAATAGCGAACACATTTGACGAGGCGATCATCGCCATCTTACTAGTGGCGGTCGCTATCGGATTAGATTATTTATGCCAAGCTATTTTTGTCGGAGGGGTACGTAGTATCGTTAAGCATACGCATTATAAATGGGATACGTTATTAATTAAACGTAAGGTCGTACATTATCTCGTACATACGATTCCCGGCATTTTAGTATATGCTTTGCTCCCGATGGCTTTTATCCGAGGAAAGGAATTATTATTCATTTCCCAGAAGATTTGCGCGGTCTATATCATATTTTCCCTGCTGTTAGCGCTCAACGGTCTTCTCTTAATGATGTTGGATTTGTTTAACCAACAGGAGAAAATGAAAAACAGGCCGATGAAAGGTTTTATACAAGTATTACAAGTGCTTGTTTTCTTCGTTGGCGGCATTGTCATTATAGCGATTCTCGTCAATAAATCCCCGGCTACCCTTTTCGCCGGATTAGGTGCGTCGGCAGCTATTCTTATGTTGGTATTTAAAGATAGCATATTAGGTTTCGTGGCGGGTATACAGCTTTCGGCGAATGATATGTTGCGCCCCGGCGACTGGATCACGATGCCTTCTGCCAACGCAAACGGTATTGTTCAAGAAATAACCCTAAACACCGTGAAAGTTCAGAACTTCGATAATACGATCTCGACAATCCCGCCTTATAATCTAGTGAATAGTTCTTTCCAAAACTGGCGCGGGATGGTTGAGTCTGGAGGACGCAGGGTTATGAAGTCCATTTATCTCGATTTGAATACGATCAAGTTCTGTACACCGGAGATGCTAGATACATTCCGCAAGGAAATTCCTTTATTAGCGGATTACCAACCGGATAAGGATGTAGTACCTACAAACTCCCAAGTATTCCGTGTATATGTAGAGCGTTATCTGACAAGTCTTCCTGTCGTAAATCAAGATTTGGATTTAATTATCAGTCAACTTCAATCCACGGAATATGGTGTTCCTGTCCAGATTTATTTCTTTTCCCGAAATAAAATATGGAAAGAATATGAACGGATCCAGTCGGATATATTCGATCATTTCTTCGCTATGATTCCTAAATTTGAATTGAAAGTATATCAATATTCAGACTAAAGTACGTGTTCGAATTATTTTTCCTATCTTCGTCTCCGGATTGTCTACTTAAAGTTTAAAATCGTATTTATGAGCAAGATACAAGAATGGGTATATAATTTATTAGTTCAAATTGGGTTGATAAGCGAAAATTCCAGTTACCTAGACAATATAGTGATCTTATTACTTATTATAGCCGTCACCGTTGGGATCGATTATAGTTGCCGGTATATTTTCCTAGGTATGTTCAAACGATTAGCGAGGAAGACGAAAAATCAACTGGACGATTTAATCGTGGATCGTAAGATCATCAATAAGATGATGCATATGATCCCGGCCATATTGATTTATATATTGTTACCATTCGCCTTCTCAGCCGAAGAGACACCGAAGATTTTAATATTGCTCCAAAAACTTTGTCAGATTTATATCATAGCGGTTTCTTTAAGGTTTATAAACGCTTCCTTAAATCTGATCCACGAGATCTATAATAAAAAAGATTCCTTTAAGAACAAGCCGTTAAAAGGCTTCATACAGATCTTGCAGGTTACGGTTTTCTTTATTGGAGTGATATTGATTATCAGTATTCTTATCAATAAATCCCCAGTTTCTTTACTGGCCGGATTGGGTGCGTCTGCCGCTATCTTGATGTTGGTCTTTAAGGATACGATCTTAGGTTTCGTTGCCGGCATCCAATTATCCGCCAATGATATGCTCCGGGCCGGGGACTGGATCACGATGAGTAAATATGGTGCGGACGGCACGGTTATCGAGGTGACATTGAACGCCGTGAAAGTAAGAAACTTTGACAATACTATTACGACCATCCCTCCTTACGCCTTAGTAAGCGACGCTTTCCAAAACTGGAGAGGTATGAGCGAATCCCCGGGCCGCCGTATCAAGCGCTCTATCAATATCGATATGAACAGCGTACATTTTTGTACCCCGGAAATGCTAGAGAAATTTCGTAAGATCTCTCTTATCACGGATTACATCGACGGAAAAGAACAGGAATTATATGAATACAATGAAGAACATCATATCGATAGCTCCATTTGGGTGAACGGACGTAGACAAACAAATCTGGGTGTCTTCCGTGCTTATCTCGTACGTTACCTGAGAAGCCTCCCGGAAGTAAGTAAGGAATTAGTCTGCATGGTAAGGCATCTACAACCGACTGATACAGGTATTCCCATCGAACTTTATTGCTTCTCATCCAATAAGGTATGGGTCGAATACGAAGGAATCCAAGCGGATATATTCGACCATGTTCTTGCGGTAATACCGGAGTTCGGACTAAGCGTATTCCAAAATGTATCCGGGGCGGATTTGAAGAATATCATCATCAAACTTCCCGCCGGCTCACAACCCTCAGAGTAAATGAATTCATTTAAGTCTTACGGCTCACTCAAGACTTAAATGTCACAACCGTTTGATAAATCTGGCGGGATTCCCCCCCTACAACGGTATTAGATAGGAACACACTAAGATGTCAAAAAAATATCTTAGGTGCATCGGCCGACGATCCTAAGTTACTTCAGTAATGAACCTAAGATACTTTGCCTATGAAATCAGTATCGGCGTAGCCTTACGGCACTAGTAGTGTAGGGTTGTGCCTATACTGGCGTGAGGCTATGCCGATATATGTGTTTGTCCCCTTAGAATTGGAAATAAATAAACGGCTGCACTCCCGCACTCTTAAACTGAACAACAATGAAAATCGCTATCGCCAATATAGCGGCCTGTATCAATAATGGGGTACGGGTCACGACTCCTCTCAAGGCATCCTCAGAGCGTTTAGGCATAAAATGCAGCACATAACCGATCACCATCAACGCAAACACCCCTTTATATCCTAAGACGAATTGCATGAACACCTCCGGATGAAAATTCGTAAAGATCTGGCGAAACATCTCTCCCACGGCCTTCATCGAGGTAGCCCGGAACAAGATCCATCCGAAACAAACCACATGGAAAGTAATCAGGACACCTAATACCCGTCGCCAAGGCTTCATCTCGCATCCTAAGGCCTTAAAGCTACTGAAATGCCCCATGATAAACTTATGCGCAGCCAAAGCTATACCATGTAAGGCTCCCCATAAGATGAAACTAATGGAAGCCCCATGCCATAACCCGCCTAGCAGCATCGTTATCATCAGATTCATATAGGTACGAATCTTCCCCTTCCGGTTCCCCCCTAAGGATATATACAGATAATCTTTTAACCAAGAGGAAAGAGAGATATGCCAACGACGCCAAAACTCGGTAATCGTAGCCGACTGATAGGGAGAGTCGAAGTTTATATTAAAGCGGAATCCCAACAACAGAGCGATACCGATCGCCATATCCGAATAACCCGAAAAGTCACAATAAATCTGTAGCGCATACCCATAGACACCCAATAAATTCTCCACACCCGTATAAAGCAACGGAGCGTCAAAAATACGATCCACGAAATTCATACTGATATAATCCGAGATAACCGTTTTCTTGAAAAGACCACATAAGATAAGGAACAATCCCTCACCAAACTCAGATCGCGTCACCGTAGGATTCTTATACATTTGAGGGATAAAATCCCGGGCACGAACGATTGGCCCGGCAACCAGTTGAGGAAAGAACGATACATAGAAAACATAATCGATCCAACGGCCGAGAGGTTGGATTCGTCCCCGATAAACATCTATCACATAGCTTATACTCTGGAAGGTAAAGAAAGAGATTCCTACCGGAAGGAAGATGTTCATCTTAAGCCATTCTCCCCCGGCGGCCATAGTAAACAGTTCGCCTAGGAAATTGAAATACTTGAAATACCCCAGCATACCTAGGTTTATGCAGAGACTAAGCGTAACGAATAATTTACGTTTTAATACCGATGTCGTATGCGAGATACATTGCGCTATCAAGAAATCGGAAGTAGCCGTAAATACCAGCAGCCCGAACCAAAGTCCACTACTTTTATAATAGAAATAAAGGGAAAACAGTGTCACGTAAATAATGCGAGCCAACGTATGTTTCCTTAGCGACATATAAATCATCAGGAAACCGATAAACAAGAAGAAGAACAACCCGCTACTAAACAAGATCGGGGCATTATGATGATATGTCAGGATATCTCCCAGTTTCTCCCACGTGAATTGATGATTACTAAGCCAATCTCTAAGTATATTATATTCCATATAAGATTCTTATCGGTTATTATATGATTCCATGAACGCCCTAAACAAAAGCGTTCCTTGTTCTTGATACCCTTCTTTCGTAAAGTGAATCCGATCCCGTCCCATCAAACGAGAACTATGCCATTTGCGGCACGAGTTTTTCCCTCCTGTCGTAGTGAATAAATCCCAGCAAGCGACCTCTTCTTTCTTCGCTACATTCCGGATAGCACGGGCAGCCCGCTCGGTATTATCATTACGCACATACGTTCGCTGTTTTCCCGACCGGACTCTCCTATAACATTCCGGAGGAGTCGTCAGTAAGATTGCCGTATTAGGCAACTCCTTCTTGACTAACGCCAAGAAAGCCTCTATCTGACCGGAAAACTCATCGGTATTAAAACGTCTGCCAAACGTCTCGTTGGTTCCCATAGAGATGATTAATAAGGACGGTTTTAATAAAGCCAACTGACGTATATAAGCCTCGTCCGTATAATTCACATACATCGCCCCATTCACTCCGATGGAATGGTATAAGATACCCCTGCTTCCATTCTTCAGTGTCAGGCCATAATATAAATTCGTAAAGGATGAGGCCGGTCGCAATGTATTCGTGCCCTCTTTCCGTCTCGTACTCTGCAATTGTAGAGTATCGGTCAAGCAGGAGATCCGGAAAGTGTCGGCTAATACACCGGGAACACATACGGTATCCGCACGAAATGTTTGGACCGAGTCTTTCAAAGCCCCGGCAGGAAGCATGGGCATCGACTTCTCCCCTCTATATAAGATCGCCTCATTAAACTCGTATCCGGCACCATTATTCGGAGTTATCACGACATCAAAATTAATCGAGGGGGAAACAGACTTAATCCCGATCCCACCGATCCCTATCGGGGTTTTCCGGACATGCTGAATACAACGTCCGGCAATCCAATCCTTAGCGACGGATTTGATAAAGTAATCATCCGGCTCGTTGGTCTTGCTCAACTTAAAAGGAGCGATCCAGCCTCGTCCGGCATTCCCGAACGCCTGTTGGAAAAGGCGCATGACACGACCGCTTAAATGTCCGGCTTGGATATGCGAATCCCCCAACTGGACGATCGTGATAGCCGTATCTTTCCCTGCACGCAACGAATCCAGTTCATTGAAAAAATTATTCCACTCCTTACTAGAATCCGGTAAGATCAACGTATCTTTTCCCACTTTCATAGAATAAGATAAAGGAGGCAACGCTACAGTATCCCGAACCGCCAAACTATCAAGAGATACATCCCCGTTTATTCCGGCTTTAGGTTTCGGAACAGAGAAGCCCATGATCACTCCTAAAACAACCAGACTAATTAACCACTTTCTCCGCTTCATCATAAAAATCTTTTTCTGATAATAACGCTTTCAGCAAGGCATCGGCAATCTCCCGTCCACCCCTAAAGCTTAAATGCGTATAATCCTTACTAGCCCAGTTTAATTCTACGAAACGGACCATACTGTTCTCTCCTCCCATAGCACCGAATACATTCCAGAAAGGAACCCCTGCCTTTTTAGCGGCTTGCCTTTGCGCATGCAGCAAGGCTAACACGGCCGGCATCGTCTCGAATTCCCCATCGTCTTGACGGCTTCTGTCCGACACCCCCAACATCAATATATCAGCTTCCGGAAAACAAAGTTGTATATGGTTAATGACCTTTACCATCCGGCTACTATACCATCCATAATTCATCACGTTGTCGCTCACGACATTCAACCCATACTGCAAGACAATCAAGTCATACGGACGGATCTTATTCAATGCTTGGCAACGGGAGACATCCAAGCGCTCCAATATCATACCCGAGTTTCCCCGAAGAGAGAAATTATCGACCACGACACCTAAATGATCCTCCATAGCGACCCCTAATGCCCGGAACTCAGGAGTATTCTTAAAAGTGAAATCCGCTTCGGTGAACATCCCTTCCAACTCGTATTGGGTTACGATCGATGTGGCGGGAAGCATCTCTTGTAGGGTATCGGCGGAAGCGTTGCAAACCAAGCGCATCTCCGTATTCTTATTCTGCTCATAAATCAGTTTCAAAGAAGAGAACGTCTGAAGCTCCGGATAACGCTTAGTCGTCTTCACATGGATGGAGGCGTTTTCCTCGTTTGCCTCGAACATCATCCCAGATAAAGTATATCCATGCTCATGATCTGTCAGCATAGACCAAGTAGTCCATCCGGAGGCACGTTGCTCCACGGTTGGACGGAACTGTGCCGCTACGGATGTGACCGGTACAAAACCAACACCCCGCCCCCCAAATTCCTTCTGCATC
Source organism: Parabacteroides sp. AM17-47 (assembly GCF_003434625.1). Classification (NCBI taxonomy): domain Bacteria; kingdom Pseudomonadati; phylum Bacteroidota; class Bacteroidia; order Bacteroidales; family Tannerellaceae; genus Parabacteroides; species Parabacteroides sp. AM17-47. The sequence continues at coordinate 90,136 of NZ_QTLI01000009.1, read as the reverse complement.
CCGGAACGGAAATCGGCCACCATAATATCTCCTTCGATAAAAGAATCTCCAAGGAAGGCCACACGTACCGGACGATTCAATTCCCGCCTGTTTTTTAAGGCGGCGAAGAATCGTTGCAAACCGATATGTCCAAGAGAATAGTCCTCGATATGAGCCCCCAGCGAATCCGCCCCTTGAACAGCATAGACCGCTTTGTATAACGAATCACGAAGGGCCAAAGCCGCTGAATCTATTCCGGCGGAACGCATGATAGAATCCCTTAATGCTACCGAATCTACTTGAAGGGTGTCCGCTTGTTCCAATTGTTGTTTCAAAGAATCCAAGGAGAGCTTTTCCTCTTTCACCTTGAAATCCGATAAAAGATCTACCTTTTTGATCTTATACCCGAACAATGTATCCGGAAGGCTATATAAACCAAAGCTCATCAACAACGTCAGCGACAGTAACGCTAACACTCTACCCAAATTATTATCTTTGTTCATCTAACTTTTGCTTATAAGGGGACAAAGATAGACAAGTTTACCTACCCGGAAATAATCTTCGGACAAAAAATAACCTTAAATTATCCGTTCAGGGTGGATCATCCCTTAAACGTAAGTTGAGACAAAAAGAGATGCAATAACGAAGGCTCCAGCAGCATTGGGAAAATCAATCCATAAATAGCCCCGTAGAAATGGGCATTATGATTTATGTTATCTCCTGTTTGTTTCGCCATATACTGGCAATAGGCCAGATATAGCAAGCCGAATACGATTCCGGGGACAGGCAGCACGGCGAAAAACAAGATCTTTCCCCAAGGATCAAGGAATATAGAGGTAAATAGAACCGCCGATACCGCTCCAGACGCACCGATAGAGACATAATACGGATCATTACGTCGTTTTATCAAATCATAAAGCGAAGCCACGATCATTCCCCCGAAATAAAGAGCCAGATAAGCCCCACTGCCGAATCCCATATATCGAAACGTTCGTTCAATATAGAGACCAAATGACCAGAACGTGAACATATTCACTAGTAAATGTGTCATATCCGCATGGATAAATCCATGTGTCACGATACGATAATATTCATGATTCCGGATCGTACGATATGGGATAAACGCTAATTTCATAAATAACTCCCTATTACTAAAACAGATAAAAGAGAGAATCACTGTTATTCCAATAATTAAATAAGTAATCATATATTCTATTATTTTTCTGATGAGCCACAAAGCAAAGCATAAATTCCGGTTTATACAAATATCAGGTATATATTATCTAAGCCAAAGGAAAAACAAGAATCCCCAAAGAAAAACAGATAACAGTAAAACCAAAGGCTTCAAAACTTTATCGCAAAAATAGCTCCTTACTTTCTTTCGATCAGGAATATTTTCCACTGCGATAACACGATTCACCTTATTCGTCCTATCAAAATAGGAAGAATATAGAATCAATATATAAAAACCGAATATTTGCAAAAGAAATAGGATGGAGACTAATGGCTTTTCATATCTTTTCTGTTTCTCTTCTATTTTGAATTGCTTTAAATCAATCTCTTTTATAACCCGAATCAATGTTTTCTTTTCTTCCAATATTAAAGAATCTAGATTCTCTGAAAAAGAAGAATCTAGACTTTTTAAATTCTCATAGTACCGGACCATACTATCAATTCTATTTCTTTCTGTATTCAAAGAACTCAATTTCATACTTTCAGCAGTCATATCTATATATGATATAGAAAAAGGGAAAAGTAAGAAAGCTAAAGACAACACATTACCACTAATAACAACAAATGTTTTATTCAAGCCTCTGTTTAGTTCCTTCCAAAAAATATTTGTCAAAAAAAACACACTAAGCTGTATAATACAAGCAATACATAAAGTACGTATGGTATACCCCACTAATTGCAGCCAATTCTCCATCGCTTCTACATCTACAGTAATACCAAAGAGGGTCACCGCATAAATCAATGTTATAACCATCATTTATCTATGTTCTTTCTTTAATCCAAGTACCAGATCAAACATTCTTTCCCACATACTATCCTTATATTTTTTCGCCAAAGATACAAAGATTGCTTTAAGCACATGGTATATAATAAAAAAGTGGATAAGCCTTTTCTCATATCCACTTTTTTATTTGTTACTTGAATAAGAAGCTACTTCTTGCTATCGATTACCAATAACGGAGTATCGGTGTGGAATAACATTTTTCTCGCGATCGAAGGATTGAACATTCGGGCTAGGATATTACGGCGATATGTGCTTAGGGCTATAACATCAATTTGTTTATCACGAACAAATTTCTCGATGGCTAACAGCAAGTCACCATCGGCTAGAACCGTATGGGAAATATGGGCATGTGGATATTGTTTCTTGAAATATTCACGGACGCCTGTCAAACGAATCTCATTCCATTCATCTTTGCTGGTAGAGATATTGAATAGATGAATATTAAAATCAAAGCCTTTGATGATTTCCATAAACTCGTCAAACGCTACCAAATCTCTCTGGTTAAACGATGTTGCGAAAGCGATATTCTTAGCGTCTCTCAAATCCGTGAAAGGAACATTCTCCGGTATCGCCAATACAGGAACCCGGTTCACCTCGATAACCTCTCCGGTCACGCTACCGATCAGATCCATATCTTTTTGGCTCTTACCTCTCGTTCCCATCACGATCAATGTCGGATGATACTCCTTGCTATAAGCGATGATCTCCTCTTCCGGCAAGCCTTCACGTAATACATAATCGTATTTTACCTTGGGTAATTCGCCAGAGGACATCTTCCGGTTGATATGCGTACAAATATTCTCCATATCGATACGGACACGTTGTAAGATATGCTGTACGGATTCCTCCTCGTTTACTTGGTAAGCTAATGTATCTCCCATCGGGATAGCAGATGGAAAATAGGGGCTGAAATAGGCGTGCATGATCATCACCTCCGCACCTACCGCATGAGCGTAATTAATTCCCAACTCACAAGCCTTGGCGGAATAATCCGAGAAATCAATCGGGATCAGAACTTTCTTGACCGCATTAACCTTCGCCTCTTCCTCCTTTGGTTCCTCAAACCACTTATTGTCTTCAATAATGCGTAAAGCATGCGGTAAATCACTCTCCTTAATACGCACACGCACTCCTGCCGAAACGACGGGCTGGATCTGGTTTACATTATGTATATAGACCTCTATGCCTTCTGTTTCGAGGATTGTCTTGAGAATCTGGGCTTTCTCAAACGTGTGGATAGCCAATGTCACTAATTTATCTTCCATACTCAATACATTTTTATAGATGAAACAATCGGGATTTATGAATTGTTGAATATAAAAAAATCCCAAAGCGTTCTTTCATTTAGCTATGGGATTTTTTATACGAATGAATTTCTCTTACGCTTTCTGTGCTTCGGCATCCTGACTCTCGGCCAGTATCTGCAAAGCACGCTCGAAAATAGTCGTATCATCTAAAACAACCAACCCTCCGTCTGGACCGGGCTCGATATGGAAACCACAACTCCGTCCATCTTGAAAATTATGTCCACCGAAATAGTTGCGAACTGTCTCAACCTTTAATCCCAACTCATCAGCGATGCGTTGTATACTTCCGTCAGGTAACGAGTCTTTAATTCTTCTCAGTTCGTTAAATGTAATCGTCTTTGTCATGGCTTTCTTATTTTGAAGGTTAATACTTTTGTTTAATATTATGGCACTAACTTAGTCATTTAATAGCATTGAAACAAATTATTATTGAGAAAATGAATCGAAAACAAATATGCTTTACGACATACTCAACCAAACTCTCTTATCTAAAGCATGATACCAATTGCTCATTAAATAGAGCTATTAAAAGGATGGTCAACCAAATCGCATAGGTGATCAAACGTTTCCGAGTATCCGAGTAAATGGCCTCCGGACGTACCCAAGAATCTACCGGAATCAATTTAGGCCTTATATAGAGGTATAACAGATATACAACATACCCGAATAGCAAACCGGATAAAGCTCCCGGAATAATATCCGTGATAAAATGCACTCCTAAATAAATACGAGTATAGGAAGTCAAAATCGCCCAAAAGAAAATAGTCCATCCAAATAGCTTATTCCGGAAGATCAGCGCCATCAAGGTAGCGAAACCGAAAGCGTTCGCCGCATGGCTGGAGATAAATCCATACATACCTCCCCGATAACCGAACACCACCTTTACCTGATCCATAAAATCAGGGTGATGAGTCGGACGGAAACGGGTGAAGATGGGTTTACAAACATGCGAAGCGAACTGGTCGCATAGCGTGATCGTCAAGACTATGGCCAATAAGATCAACAACCACTCCTTCCAGTTCTTCTTATAGCACAATACCACCAATATAAAAAAGGCTAACGGTAGCCAAACCGCCTTGCCTGAATAGATCCACATAAAGCGATCTAAAAAAGCGGAGTCGCTACCGTTAAGCATAAAGAACGTATCACGTTCCCAAACCAATAATTGTTCTAGCATGTATCAGATTTTTTCTATGTCTTTACTAGGCATCCATCCTACGTTCCCATCCTCAAGCTCGATCTCGCTCCATTCGCCAAGCGTACTCTTCACGGTCACGTTCGTTCCCTCATGTAATACGAAAAGATCCGTACCACTAGCGTCGGGCGAGCTTTTCACCGTAACGGTCGGGGCGAATACGATGGCATGTTTACGGTTTATCATCTCATCCTTCTGGTCGCTGGCGAATATATTGGCAAAAACAACCATGATAATAAATAGGATACCCAAATAGAAACCGATCTTCTTCAAGCGTACCCAACGGGAGAAAAAGAACAAGATCAAGCAACCGATAAACAACAGGAAGCACACGATACCTGTCTTCGCCCAAGAGTCTGCGGAACCGAGATTCTCCACGCTCTTAAACCATTTGACCAAGAAGAAATCACCAACCGGCTCAATCTTATCGATCGTCTTCTGACGGGCCATCTGTAAATTGAAGCGAGCATCGCTATCACCCGGATCCAGCAGAAGACAACGTTCGTAGTTCAATATAGCCGGAGCGATCTTACCCGCCTTATAATAGGCATTTCCCAAATTATAATAAACGGCGGCAGACTCGCCATTGCTCTTCAAGATTCCCTCATATAGCTCGATCGCCTTTGCATAATCTTCTTTCGTGTAAGCGACCTCGGCCTCCTTCAAGGCGGTATCTTGCGCATAAGCAGATCCTATCAGACATAGAGTCAATAAGAAAAACAATACCTTTCTTAAATTTATAGTCATCTTCATCTTCTTACTTTTTAATTGTATTCTCCATTTTACCAATAGCGTCTACCGTCAGCTCATACAGCTTATCCATAGCGTCTGACGCTTGGGACGGAGCGTAACGAGCGAACTCACAAGTATTCAAGATATCCATGAACTCATTCGTCAAGGATTCGTCTACACCGTATTTAGCCAATTCTGTCTCTACGTTATCCTTGGTCAGATCGGATTGCGGGATACTCAGCTTATCGCTCAAATAGCCCCACAACGCACGCAGTACCTCGTCGTAGAATTCTTCCTTCTTGTTCTCTTTCATCAGCTTGCCGGCGTTCTTCAGACGTCTAACCGCCATCTTGTTCGCCTTCTTGGTACGAACCAAGGCGATGTCGGCGTTTTCCTTCACCTGCTTACGATAGATAAAGAAGAATACGATAAACAAGATAGCCGGTACGATATAGCAAAGATAATACATAAAGGAACCGAAGAATATACCATCACCTCCCTCGATAAAGGAGAAACCTTTCGTCTTTAGGTAACGGATATCCTTGCCTAAGTATTTCACGCTCTCTTTATTACTGAAGTTCGATACGACCGGGGAAGAACCGCTACCGCCCTTGCCTTGCTCCACATGCAACTTATAAGGCTCGGACTTGATGGTCTTATAGGAACCGGACTTGATATCGAAATAGGAGAAAGCGATCGCCGGGATCTCGAAATCACCCGCGTAACGGGGTATCGCCATATATTCGATCGTCTTGCTTCCACTGACACCGGCAGTCGTGGTCTTGATGTCCATCTCTACTTTTGGGTCGTAGACATCGAAATCGTTCGGGAAAACCACTTCCGGGTTCTTCACCAACTTCACGTTTCCGTTACCCGTGATTTTCACCTTTATGGTTACAGCCTCGTCTGTCTTGACGTTGTTCGAGCTGATATCAGCCGTCATGGAGAACGTACCTACGGCACCGGAGAAAGAAGCGGGCTTACCGGAGGGCAAAGGCTTCACGTCGATAGTAACCGGAGAGGTGGTCAACACCTTGCTCACATCCCGATACGAGTCGAAGAAGCTATCGAAGATACTACCGCCACCCGCTTGTTGCATACGGACCTTCACCACGGCGTCGAACTTGCCACTACTGATCGTAATCTTTCCAGAGCGTTGCGGATACAGGATCACTTGACGCATCACGGCCGACTGGTAGTTACGTCCGTTGTAGTTTTCCAAGGTCAGTTGTTTCTCTTGCGGAAGCTCGATCTCTTGCACAAGAAAACCCTCAAACTCAGGATACTTCAAGCCAGTAATTGCGAAGTTCTCTAAGGAATAGACCTTGAAAGTCACCAAGAAACCTTCTTGCTCGAACACGCTTCGTTTGGATACGTCCATCTTCACGAACAGCCGATCGTTAGAGATCGCCCCGCTCGCCGTCGTTGTCTCCGCCTCTTGCTTACCCGCCTTATCCGCCGGAAGCACCTTGATGGCCAAGCCATTCGATGTATAATTAGAGCCGTTCACCTTGATCGTTGCCGGAGCGATATTAAACGTACCTTCCTTCTTCGGCATCAAGACATACGTATACGTAACGGTTGTCTCGCTGGTACTCTTCCCGTTCACCCAGCTACTGCTATAGGAGGTGGATTGGGAGGGACCCATTAATACGTCAAAGTCTGGCATCTCCTGCACTCTCAAATCCTTGCCTTCAGCATTGACGGTGAAAGTCAAGCGAAACTGCTCTCCCATTACCACCGCTTGGGGCGCCGAGGCCTTGAAGGTCACATCCGCGGCCTTTGTCGCCACCCCTACCGTTAACATCAGGATGAATAAGAAAATTAATTTCCTCATTGTGTATCTCATTTTTTCGTTAATTATCCAGTTTACCACTCCTTCTCGGTCTTCCGGCGTTGTTGCTGTTGCATCTGCGCCTTCTTCACTTTCTCTTGAGTGTCTTTCTCGTCTTGCAGGAAGGCATCCAACATCTGCTGGGCATTGTCCTTGCTCATTTGCTCGTTGGATTGCTGTTGCTCTTGGGTCTTATCCTGTTTCTGGTCGTCTTGCGGCTGTTGTTGTTGCTGTTGCTGCTGATCGTCCTTCTGATCCTTGTTCTCCTGCTTGTCGTCGTTCTGTTGATCTTGGCTCTGATCCTGATTCTGCTGATCCGACAGCAGTTTTTGGGCCAAGGCCAAGTTATAACGGGTCTCGTCATCTTTCGGGTTCAAGCGAAGCGATTGCTTATACACCTCCACGGCCTTGCCGTAATCCTTGTTCTGCATGAAGATATTTCCCATATTATGATACACCTCCGACAAGCGTGCCTTCCCTTCCGGCGTAGCCACCATCTTCTCCCCTTGCCCGGCGATCAATTGATATTGCTCGGCGGCCTCGGGGAACTTGCCTTGCTTGTATAGGGAATTCCCAAGATTATAGGTTCCTTCCGTAGAGCGGGGATTCACCTCCAAGCTCTTGCGATAAGCGATCTCAGACTCGGTGTATTTCTCGCTCTCATAAAGTTTATTCCCCTCACGCACGTTCTTCCGTTCCGCTTTCTGGGCAGAGACCGCCCCGGCACTGAGCGCCAAGACCGATACCCATATCATAGATTTATATATACGTCTCATCACTTCGTCGAATTAAGAGAATAATTTTACTTTCCTAAATATACGGTTCTTACGATCCAAGGTCATGAAATCGGCGATCAAGAGAAACAAGGCGATCCAAGCGAAAATCTGGAACTGCTCGTCATACTCGGAATAAACCTTGCTATCCAGCTCCGTCTTATTCATTTTCTCGATTTCCTTCTGAAGGGCTTTCAAGGCAGAGTTCGTATTGTCCGCACGCACATACATACCGTTTCCGGCGGCGGCGATCTCTTGCCCCATCTGCTCGTTCAGCTTCGTGATCACCACGTTTCCATCCTTATCCTTCATATAATTATTGCTTCCTTGGATGGGGATCGGAGAACCTTTCGGATCACCCATTCCCACGATGTTCACGTGGATGCCCTTCTCGGCGGCGGCTTTGGCGGCACCGATAGCGTCGTCCTCATGGTTCTCGCCGTCGGTGATCAAGATGATCGCCTTATCGGTCGTCTCGTCCGGGGTAAAGGAACGGGCGGCCAAGTTGATGGCGGCACCGATCGCCGTACCTTGCGTAGAGACCATCGACGGGTTGATAGAGGACAAGAACATCTTGGCGGAGATATAATCCGAGGTGATCGGCAACTGCGTGAAAGCGTCGCCGGCGAACACGATCAAACCTACCTTATCATTCGTAAAGCCGTCCGTCAATCGGGATAGCATCTGTTTGGCTTTATCCAAACGGTTGGGCGACACGTCCTCGGCCAACATGGAGTTGGATACGTCCAGACACACCATGATCTCTACTCCCTGACGCTTCACCGTCTCCAGTTTCGAGCCGAATTGAGGCCCCGCTATAATAAAGATAACCATGGTAATGGCTCCGAACAACAGCCAAAACTTCAGATGCTGGCGCTTGGTCGATACCTCGGGCATCAACTCGGCCAACAACGTAGGGTTACCGTATTTCTTTATCGCTTTCTTCTTCACGATCATGGCGTACACGTAGAACGCCACCAATGCGGGAAGGAGAAAAAGCAAATATAAAAAGTCCGGATGCGCAAATCGAAACATAAGCCTTTTATCTTTATGGTATATTTCTCAACAATGTATTTCTCAATAAGATCTCCACCAGCAACAAGGCGAACACCAGCAAGGCCCAGTTCTTATACTCCTCCTGCTTCTTGCTGTACTCCTGTACGCTGATCTTGGTCTTCTCCATCTGGTCGATCTCGGAATAGATCTCCTTCAGGCTGGCGTTGTCCGTAGCACGGAAATATTGCCCGCCCGTGGTAGAGGCGATCTGCTTCAACGTAGCCTCGTCGATCTCTACCGGTATATTCTGGTACTGCACGCCGAAAGCGGTCTGGAACGGATACGGCGCCATGCCTTTCGTTCCGACTCCGATCGTATAGACACGCACGCCGAACGTCTTGGCGATCTCGGCGGCGGTAACCGGAGCGATCTCGCCGGCGTTGTTCGAACCATCGGTCAGAAGGATGATCACCTTCGACTTAGCGTGGCTGTCCTTGATACGGCTCACGGCATTCGCCAAGCCCAACCCGATAGCCGTTCCGTCTTGGATCATACCGCTTTGGATATCCTTGAAGAGATTCAGCAAGACCGTATGATCGGTTGTCAACGGGCATTGCGTAAAGCTCTCGGCAGAAAAGACCACGAGACCGATGTTATCGTTCGGACGGCCGTTGATGAACGACGCGGCCACATCCTTCGCCGCCTCCAAGCGGTTCGGTTTCAAGTCTTGCGCCAGCATACTACCCGAGATATCCATCGCCAACATGATATCGATACCTTCCGTGGAAGAATTGGACCAACTATTCGTGGATTGTGGACGGGCCAAGATCACGATCAGCAGCGCTACCGCTACCATACGCAACACGAAAGGCACGTGACGCAAGTACACGATCCATGATGTCGCTCCCGGCGCCTCGAACGCCTCCGACGAGGAGACCTGCAAGCTGGCCTGACTCTTGCTCAGCTTGTAGACGTACCATCCGATCATCGGGATGAGCAACAACAATAAATATAAATAATTAGGATTCGCAAATACCATCTCTTAATCCTTTAAATTAGTTGTATCGTTCGTAGATTCAGGCTCTTGCATCTCCTCCACCTTCGTCTGGTTCACGAACAAATACGCGTTCATCATACTCAAATCATTCTCATCCGGCAGCGGGTTCATCTTGGCGAATTTCACGAAGTCGGCCAATTGCAGAATCTGCCTCAAGTTATCGTACACGCTCTGCGCCTCAGAGTTCTTGCGGATCAGCTCCAAGATCTCACCGGAAGTCATCTCCATGGCATTGATACCGAAACGTTCCTCGATATACTTACGCAGCGTATCCGTGATCAAGGTGTAATACTCCTTGCTTCGTCCTTGCTGCCAGAGTTTCTGTTGCTTGATCTCGTCCAGTTCCTTGATAGCCTGCTCGTGAGGCGGAAGTTTCGGCTCCTCTTTCTTGAATGGGATCAACGACTTCTTCGCACGGATCCGTTTCACGATATAGGCGATCACGCAAATCAAGAACAGGGCCAGCAAGATCCCGTAAATGATCGGATAATAATCGGCCCATACGAAAGGCGGCTTCCATACGGTCTTGATGTCGTTGAACTCCTCCGGCTTGTCCGCGTTCACGGGAATCGTGGAGACCTTCAAGGCGACTTGGTTGGAATATACGGTATCCACCCCGTCTATCACCTTCAACGGAGGTAATAGATAGAGTGACGAATCAAACGAGGTAATCAATACATCCTGCTTGATAACGAGCCGGTCGTTCTCGATCTCCGTGGAGTCCGCCTTGGAGAGATTCAACACCTCCACACCCGTCATCAAGGTATCGTTCGGGATCACGATCTGCACAGGGCGATCCTTATCCGCCGTTACCGTAAGGTGCAAGGTAGTCTGCTCTCCGATCAATATGGCGGCCGAGTCGATAGCGACATCGATCAACGGCCTTTGCGCATATGCCCTTCCCCCCGCGAGGGAAGCGGCGGCGACCAGAAACAGGATACTTTTCTTTATCAATTTCATCTGCTTGCTTTAATTACGTTTGTCAAAAAGAGCAATCAATGCTTTCACATAATCATCCTCGGTACGGACAGAGACGGAGTCTACACGGCATTTCTTGAACGTATCGCTCATCTTCGCCTGCCGTTTCTCCCACCATTCCTTATAGGCCGCACGCACACGGGCGGAGGAACTGTCTATCCATTGCTCCTTCCCGGTCTCGGCGTCCTTGATCTTCATAAGGCCTACGGCGGGAAGCTCGGTCTCACGACGGTCGTACACCTGAATGGCTACCATGTCATGCTTGCGGTTGGCCACCGTCAAGGCGTCCTTGAAACCCTCCTTGTCAATAAAATCGGAGATGAGGAAAGCCGTACAACGCTTCTTGATGGCGTTGGTCAAGTACTTCAACACTTGGCTGATATCCGTCCTCGTCTCCTCCGGATGGAAATCGATCAGCTCCCGGATGATATATAAGATATGTTTCTTTCCTTTCTGGGGCGGGATAAACTTCTCGATCTTGTCCGAGAAGAACACCACGCCGATCTTATCGTTGTTCTGTATCGCCGAGAAAGCCAAGGTAGCGGCGATCTCGGTGATCACCTCCTTCTTCATGACGTTGACGGAGCCAAAGTCACGGCTACCGGACACGTCGATCAGCAGCATCACCGTCAGCTCACGCTCCTCCTCGAACACCTTGACGTAGGGGCGGACGTAGCGGGCGGTCACGTTCCAGTCGATATCCCGGATATCATCGCCGTATTGATATTCCCTTACCTCGCTGAACGCCATACCACGGCCCTTGAAAGCCGAATGGTACTGGCCGGCGAAGATGTTACGGGAAAGACCACGGGTCTTTATCTCGATACGGCGGACCTTTTTTAATAATTCACTTGTCTCCATTTAAGGAACTTCTACTTTATTCAAGATCTCGCTGATTACCTCCTCTGAAGTCAAGTTGTTCGCCTCGGCCTCATAACTCAAGCCGATACGATGGCGCATCACGTCGTGGCATACCGCACGGATATCCTCCGGGATCACATAGCCCCTACGCTTGATGAAAGCGTACGCACGGGCGGCCAACGCCAAGTTGATAGACGCACGAGGGGAAGCGCCGAAAGAGATCATGCTCGCCAAGTTCGGCAAACCAGCCTCAGCCGGGAAACGGGTAGCGAAGACGATATCCACGATGTAACGCTCGATCTTCTCGTCCAAATAAACCTCACGAACCACGTTACGGGCGTCGAGGATCTCCTCTTTCGTCAAGATCGGCTTGATCTCCGGACGTTCTCCGGATATATTCTGGCGTATGATTAATTTCTCTTCCTCCTTCTTCGGGTAATTGATGATCACCTTCAACATGAAACGGTCTACCTGCGCCTCAGGTAACGGGTACGTACCCTCCTGCTCGATCGGGTTCTGGGTAGCCATTACCAAGAAAGGCTTCGGCAACTTGTAGGTATGCTCGCTGATCGTGACCTGACGCTCTTGCATGGCCTCCAACAAGGCACTCTGTACTTTCGCCGGGGCACGGTTGATCTCGTCCGCTAACACAAAATTAGCGAAGATCGGGCCTTGCTTTACCTGGAACTCTTCGCTTTTCTGACTGTAAATCATCGTACCGATCACATCGGCCGGAAGTAAGTCCGGGGTGAACTGGATTCGGCTGTATTTAGCGTCGATCAACGACGACAATGTTTTAATGGCAAGTGTCTTAGCCAAACCCGGCACACCTTCCAACAGGATATGTCCGTCCGAAAGCAAACCGATCAACAAAGATTCAACCAAATGCTTTTGTCCGACGATTACTTTGTCCATACCCATCGTAATCATGTTCACAAACGAGCTTTTACTTTCAATTCGCTCATTCAACTCACGAATGTCTACTGTCTGACTCATAAGATTTATTCTATTATATTGTTATTATATTGTCCCAATTTTACGTTGATTTTTTAGGATGCACAAAATTAGAAATGTTAAATTCGTATCCTTCACTTTTGCAGTTAAATAATACTAACCAACACTTCCTTGTTTTGTTTTATTTTACTTAAAAAAGGGGGATTTCTCTTACTCCCCGGCAAGTATCTCTGTTTGTAGGGCGGCGGCTTTCTCCCGCGACTCACGGCTCTTGGCATCGATGCCATACGATTCCGGAGCGGGTATCTCGATCACGGTACCGATCGGGACGTTGTTCGGGTCTTTTATAACAGCCTTATTATGTTGGTAAATATATACCCAGAATAATTTATTGCCATAATATTCCAAGGCGATCACGGTGAGGCGGTCGCCATGCTTGATCTTCACCTGCCCCAATGGTTTGGGCGCCGGTTCCACATAAGGCTCCGGTTCCGTATGCGGGGTCTTCTCCGCTACCGAGTCCGGATGAAGCATCCAAGCTGATTCTTGAACCGTGTCCTTGGCTTCCGTTACCACCTCCTCTCGGACAGGCGCCGGTTTCCAATTATTCCTTCCCAAATAGAAGAATACAGAGATTACGATTATCAAAAAGGCAACGATCATTAATACCCCCTTCTCCTCCGGTTTCTTAAGGGCTCGCTCTTCCGGTCTCTTTGGTATGGGAGATGGCTCCGCGGCCGGTTCGGGTTCCAATTCAGGTTCCGGTTCAGATACCGATGGCCGTTCCGGATCAAACGCTTGCTCTGGCTCAAGCAATGGTTCAGGTTCAGGTTCTAGTATCGGTTCGGGCTTCTCTTTGGACTGGGTATTTGCCAAAGGGATTTCCTTATCCGGCATCACCTCCTCCACGGACTCGTCTTCCGTTTCCTTCTCCTCCACGGACTCATCCATGTCCGAGAAATCCACGTTCTCGTTGATCTCTGTCGTCTCAAAGATAGAGAAAGGCTTGTTTACCTGTTCCCGCAGGTCTTTATCCGGCAGGAAAGAGAATTTATAATGTTCGGGGATCAAGAAACGTTCACCGGTATTCACGTGGATACTCTCCCGCTTCTCCACAGAGATAATCTTGAAAGTACCCAAGCCCTTTACTTTTACGATCTTATCCGTATAGACCCCTTCGGATACCACCGAGATAAAATCTCTCAAGAAACGCTCTACCTCTCCTCTGTCCTTGCCGGTACGCTCCGATAATAAACCGGCTAAATCTTGTATATTCAGCCGGTTATTCATGATCTCCCAATTCCTTTAAACGATTCTTCACGGTCGTTCCGGGTTTGAATACGGGAACTAATTTAGGGGGAACCAGATATCGCTTCCCGTTCGCGGGATTCACGGAAATACGTTCCGCCTTCTTTTTCACCTCGAACTGGCCGAAGCCTTGCAGATAGATCGTATCGTTATCCACTAATTTCGAACTTACGACGGAACTGAGCGCAGAAAGCATGTCGGATACCTCCTTCGAGGTCCAATCCATGCGATTCGCCAATTCCGTTATAAGTTCCTTGTTTTTCATATCTAATTCCATAACAGTTCGTGCTGCTATATTAGTTATTTTTTCGTTAACCGACAAATATATTGACAGTTTTTACATCAATTCAACACTTTACCATACAGATCAAACGCTTGTGCGTCAATCACCTTTACTTGGTAAAAGCTACCCGGACTCAAGGGAGTATCCTTGGAGATCAATATTTCCGGATCTACCTCGGGCGAGTCGTATTGCGTACGTCCCACGTAAAAATCCTCCTCCTCCCGGTCTACGATCACTCGGAAGGTCTGCCCTACTTTCGAGGCGTTCACGTCGGCGGAGATGCCTTCTTGCACACGCATCAAGTAATCCAGTCGGTCTTGCTTCACCTCCTGCGGGATCTCGTCTTTATAATGCTGATAAGCATAGGTACCCTCCTCATGGCTATAAGCGAAAGCGCCCATACGCTCGAAGCGGATATCTTTCACGAAGCGGATCAACTCCTCGAAATCCTGTTCCGTCTCGCCGGGATGACCCACCATCAAGGTGGTGCGTAGATGGATGCCCGGCACTTCCCGGCGCATACGCTCCAACAGCTCATAGGTCTCGGCCTTCGTGATATTGCGGCGCATCATCTTCAACATCGGGTCGCTGATATGCTGGAGGGCGATGTCCATATACTTGCAAACGTTATCACGCTCACGCATCACCGGCAACAGGTCATAGGGGAAATGAGACGGATACCCGTAATGCAAACGAATCCACTCCACGCCCGGGATGTCGGATACCCGCTCCACCAGTTCCGGCAAGGCCATTCGCTTATAGCGATCGAGGCCATAAAACGTAAGATCTTGGGCGATCATCTGGAATTCTTTCACGCCTTGCGCGACCAAGCCACGCACCTCGTCTACGATCTCGTCCATCGGACGGGATTGATAAGCCCCGGTTATGATCGGGATCGAACAGTAAGAACAAGTACGGTTGCATCCCTCCCCGATCTTCACGTAAGCGTAGTGCCTCGGGGTGGTGAGCACACGCTCGGTAGCCAGCTCTTGATGGTACGACTTGCCCAGATCGGAGATCAACTCCTTCCAATTGAATTTCCCGTAGAAACGATCTACCTCGGGAAGTTCCTTCTCCAGATCTTTCAAGAAACGCTCCGACAAGCACCCCATCACGAAGAGCTTCCCGATCCGTCCTTTCTGCTTTTGCTCGCCCAGCTCGAGGATCATATTGATCGATTCCTCTTGGGCGTCGCCGATGAAACCGCAGGTATTCACCACCACGATCTCGCCATTGATCTTATGGGGATCATGCTCTACCGTATAGCCATTGGCAACGAATTGGCGCATAAGTTGCTCCGAGTCCACTAGGTTTTTCGAACACCCCAGCGTAATAATATCTACTTTATTTTTTCTCATTCTCCAAATAACGAATTGACAAACTCACGTTTGCGGAATACTTGCAAATCCTCCATCCCCTCGCCGAGTCCGATATATTTCACGGGGATACGGAAATGGTCGGAGATACCGATCACGACACCCCCCTTGGCGGTACCGTCCAACTTGGTCACGGCCAAGGCGTTCACCTCGGTGGCGGCGGTAAATTGTTTCGCTTGCTCGAAAGCGTTCTGCCCGGTAGAGCCGTCCAATACCAACAATATCTCGTGGGGGGCGTCCGGGATCACCTTCTTCATCACGTTCTTGATCTTGGTAAGCTCGTTCATCAAGTTGATCTTGTTATGCAGACGTCCGGCAGTATCGATAATCACCACGTCGGCATCGTTCGCCTTGGCGGAGCTCAGCGTATCGAAAGCCACGGAAGCGGGGTCCGAGCCCATGTTCTGCTTCACGATAGGTACGCCTACCCGCTCGCTCCAGATCACTAGTTGCTCCACGGCGGCGGCACGGAACGTATCGGCGGCGCCCAGATAGACCTTCTTGCCGGCTTTCTTGAACTGGTAAGCCAGCTTACCGATCGTGGTCGTCTTACCCACCCCGTTCACGCCTACAACCATGATCACGTAGGGTTTCTTGCCCTCCGGAAGTGCGAATCCCTCGGCATCCTCCGTATTGTTCTCTGTCAGCAAGCTAGCGATCTCGTCACGCAGCAGGGTGGTCAATTCTTGGGTGGTGACATACTTGTCACGGGCCACACGCTTCTCGATACGGTCGATGATTTTCAACGTGGTATCTACACCGACATCCGAGGTAATCAGTACTTCCTCCAAATTATCCAACACATCGTCGTCCACCTTACTCTTACCGGCGATCGCCTTGGTAATCTTGGAAAAAACACTCTCCTTCGTCTTCGACAGACCTTTATCCAAGGTTTCCTTCTTGTCCTTACTGAAAAAGCTAAAAATACCCATATTTATTTTGTTTCTGTTTTTATTTACTTCAAATCACACTTATCAAGTAGTTTCCGGATCTCCTTAACGGACATAGACTCAATCTCGCTCTTATCATACATCGTCACAAGAAAAATTGTTCCTTCATCAACGCTGACAAGTACCGTAAAAGTTATCACCCGAGCTCCCCCTCTCTTGCCCTGTGATTTCGAGTGGATGGACATCCGGACCTTACGGAGGCCACCTCCCAAATCCGTTCCCGACAAAGGGTTCTCCAGCAGTTCGTCCCTCAACCTTAGGATATCTTCTTTCAACGACTTATATCGTTTCGCCAAATATTTCACCTCCTTAGCGAAGGGCGGTAATGCCTCAATCTTATAACTCATTCAATAGATCCTCCAATGGGCGAGAAGTTATTTTTCCCGCCTTCAAGTCTTTTACGCTCTGGAAAGCCTCTTCCAGCACCTCCCGCTCGCTTCGCTTGGCAGGCGAGAAGGTCTTCTCTTTTAAGTTCCGCAAGAGCGATAAAGCCTTACGCATAAGCTCCTCATTATCCAAGATACTCATGGCTTCCTCCATGTATGTATATTTCAACTCATTCGCTGTCATGGTCATATTCCTCCCTTTGCTTGTTTTTAATCCATCCTGTTCTTATAATCCTCATAGCCGAACGTACGGTACATCACCAGCTGGTTGTCCTTGTTCCAAAGGGCCAAGGAAGGGTGCGGTATGCCGTTGAACATATTCGTCTTCACGATCGTGTAGTGGATCATATCCTCGAAAATCAGCTTGTCGCCGATCGCCAAAGGCTTATCGAACGACCAATCTCCCATATAATCACCGCTCAAACAGCTATTTCCCCCGATCCGGTAGGTAGGTTTCCCCTCCACGGCATCCGTAGCGAAACGAATCGCCGGTTTGTAGGGCATCTCCAAGCAATCCGGCATATGGCAGGTGAACGAGGCGTCGATAATCGCCGTCTTGATACCGTGGTTCTCCACGATATCCACCACGGTTGTCAGCAAGAACCCGGTCTGCCAAGCGAAGGCGCTACCCGGCTCCATGATCAACTCCAAGTTCGGATATCTCTCCTTAAAGCCTTTCAGTAAAGCGATTAAATGCTCCACGTCGTAATCCTTACGGGTCATCAAATGACCACCTCCCATATTCAGCCACTTGACGTGAGGCAGGAAACGGCCAAAACGCCTCTCCACCTCGGCCAGCGTCCGCTCCAGATCATAGGAAGTGGACTCGCACAAGGTATGGAAGTGCAGCCCCTCGATACCCTCCGGCAACGTGTCTCCCAGCAAGTCGCCGGTCACCCCCATCCGGGAACCCGGGGCACAAGGATTATACAAGTCCGTCTCCACGTCCGAGTATTCCGGATTGATCCGCAATCCACAAGACACCCGGTTACCATCCGCTCGCACCATCGGGTAAAAACGATGGAACTGAGAGAGCGAGTTGAACGTAACGTGACTACTGTATCTCAAGATCAACGGGAAATCAGCCTCCGTATAAGCCGGGGAATAGGTATGCGCCGGACTTCCCATTTCCTCGAAGGCCAACTGGGCCTCAAATTTAGAACTTGCTGTCGAAAAAGGAATGTACTCACGTACGATCGGGAACGCTTTCCATAAAGCGAAAGCCTTAAAAGCCAATATGATATTCACTCCCGCACGTTCTTTTACGCTCTTGATCAAGGACAGGTTGTTTCTCAGTAATTTCTCCTCCATCACATAGCAAGGCGAGGGTATCTTGTTGATGTCTATCATGCTGTATCTCAATATTTCATATTAACATGCAAATATAAGAAAAACATTCTGATATTACAACTATTATCGGGGTAATTCATTGAATATGTCGCAGAAAAAAGACAGTTGTGTTAACTTGCGAATACTACTGTGTTCGTAGACAAATACTATAGTACTTGGGCACAAGCACTATAGTATTTCTGGGTTCTTTTCATTCTCTTTTTAATCGAAAAAAAAGAAAGGAGGCATCTTGCCTCTATTCTTTATATTTTTATTATAATATCTATTTATATCTTATATGATGCGAAAGTGAGTTCGAAAGCCCATTCGAAAATAAACCTTTCCTTTTCTGCCAATCATTAAAATCCAACGACTTAGCTTCAAAAAGCAGTGTTCGATTCGGCATTCGAAAATGAATTCGAGCAAAAACGCACTTAGCCTAACACGCTGAGTTTGGCAAACTTAAGCAAAAGTCGCCTTTCTCCGAAATTCTTGAAGGCGACCGTCACTTTCGCATCACCTCCCTCACCTTCCATCGAGACGATCTCGCCATCGCCGAAACGGTCGTGATTGACCTTCTGGCCCACCCTCAAAACAGAGGCATCCGTGGCCGGAGCCGCCGAAAAGGACGATTCCATCGTGTTTTTTAACTTCGTAAGATGCCCTTGACGCTGTGCCGCTTGCTTCACCGGCGACACGAAATCATCCTCAACCGCCCTTGGTTGCCGGAATGGAGAGGCAAAAGCCGGGCGCCCGTAGCGTTCACGGGCCGAGGCGAATGCATCTGAAGCGCCGGCATCCGAAGGCATATCCAGATACTTAGCGTCTATATCCTTCAAGAAACGGCTGGGCGTACACATATCCGTCTTCCCGTTACGATAGCGGCTCTTCGCATAGCTCAATACGCAATTTTGCTCCGCACGGGTAATCGCCACGTAGAACAAACGACGCTCCTCCTCTACCGCTCTCGGGTTATCTTTCGATAGGGACGAGGGGAATAGGTCTTCCTCCAAGCCTACCACGAAAACATTCGTGAATTCCAATCCCTTGGCGGCATGTACGGTCATCATCGTGACCTTATCGGAGTTTTCCTCTTTATCGTTATCTTGATCGGTGAGCAAGGATACCTCCGCCAAAAAGTCGGACATGGCGACTTGCTCCATGCCCTCCTCACGCCGGATCTCGCAAAACTCGGCGATACCTTTCAGCAACTCCTGCAAGTTCTCTTGCTTGCTCACGCCCTCTACGGAACGGTCTTGAAACAGGTCGGAAACGATGCCGCTACGCTTCACCACCAAGGTAGCCAATTCCTCTGCGGAGAGTTTTTTATTCTCTTCAATGAAAACTTCAATCAAACTACGGAAATCGCTCAGTTTCTTAGCTGTACCGTTATTTATCGGTAGCGAATATTCTAAGGGGGCTTGAAGCACGGTCCATAGACTTACCCCGTATTCGGTAGCGGCACCGACAAGCTTACCTACCGTCGTATCCCCGATTCCCCGGGTGGGATAATTGATGATTCGCTTCAAGGCCTCCTCGTCGTGCGGGTTCACGATCAGGCGGAAGTAAGAGATCACGTCCTTGATCTCTTTCCGCTGGTAAAAAGACAAACCGCCGTAAATCTTGTAAGGGATGCCCCGCTTTCGCAACGCCTCTTCCAAGATACGGGACTGGGCGTTGGTACGATACAGGATAGCGAAATCGGCATACGAGAATTTCCCTAATATCCCGTGCATCTCGTTGATTCGGGCGGCTACGGTGTAGCCCTCCTCATAATCGGAGTACGAGGTGAAAACACTCACCTTGTTGCCCGCCTCCTTCTCGGAATAGACCGTTTTGGGTATCTGACGTGTATTCTTGTCGATCAAGCTATTGGCGGCGTTCACGATATTCTGGGTGGAACGGTAATTCCGTTCCAGCTTGAAGATACGGCAACCGGTATAAAGATTCTTGAATTGCAGGATATTATCTATATTAGCGCCTCGGAAAGAATAGATGCTCTGGGCGTCATCCCCTACCACGCAGATATGGCCGTGTCTCTCGCAAAGCCGTTGCACGATCAAGTGTTGGGCGAAGTTCGTATCTTGATACTCATCCACCAATACATACCGGAAGAAGTTCCGGTATTTCTCCAAGACGGCCGGATGATCCCGGAACAGGATATTGGTTTGCAGCAACAAGTCGTCGAAATCCATGGCTCCCGCTTGCAGGCAACGGCTCTGGTAACGTTTGTAGATTTCCCGGAGCAAGGGGACCTTGGCATTCATATCGCTTTCCACGAGCTCTTTATTTTGCTCGTAGGCCGTATAAGTTATCAAGGAGTTCTTCGCGTTGGAGATCCGGCTCTGCACCATTCCTAGGCGGTACACCTTATCGTCCAATTGCATTTCCTTGATGATGGATTTCAGTAAGCTCTTGGAATCAGTGGCGTCATAAATCGTGAAATTGGAAGGATAACCGATATGCTCCGCCTCGTTCCGTAAAATACGGGAGAAGATGGAATGGAACGTTCCCATCCATAGCCGACGGGCCGTTTGGTCACCGGTGATGGCCGCAATACGCTCTTTCATCTCCCGGGCCGCCTTATTGGTAAAGGTCAGCGCCAAGATACTATAGGGAGGCAATCCCAATTGCAATAAATAAGCGATCTTATAGGTCAGTACCCTTGTCTTACCGGAGCCAGCCCCGGCCACGACCAAGGATGGCCCCTCATTGTAAACCACCGCTTCCCGCTGGCTCTCATTCAGTTGATTCAAATACTCTTCCACATTCATCCGTTTTAGGGATACAAAATTAGGGAAAATAAGCGATTCCACATAAAAAAGTTGGGCAGGTCGCCGATAATATATACATTTGCCTACATATAATCAGTAGTATTAACCAAAACAAGGGACTATGGGAAATTGGGAGAGACAACAGACAATGAGGAAAGAACGGGACAAGGTCCGAAGGGAGACTTTAGGGAAGTTCTTTTTTGACTTGGCTAAATTAATGTTTACGACGATGGTATTAGGAGAAATGCTCCTATTAGCAAAAGACATCGGCGACATTAATAATTGGGGTATGTTAAATATAGGGATTTTAGGTACTTACCTATTAGCCCGAGTTGGAAATAGAATATTAAAATAATATGATTATGATAAAAGATTTAAATGGATTGACAGTGTTGATGCTCGTTGTTACCATTTTAGCCGCTATCTTCTTAGCTTGGCTTTACACAAAGCCCGGCAAGAAATGGTTGGATGAGTTATGATACCGTAGGTGGTGTGCCTTATTGTGGATCATGGCACACCATCTTCTTTATTTAGCGTCCAACAGATCATCATTCCTTATGCTCCTCCCCGCCTTCTTCACGCTCGCTTTTAAATCACCGATCCGGTAGCTAATGGCGATGCCGAAACCACGGCTAAACATACGCTCGGTCTGCCGGATATGAAAGTCCGGATATCGCTCGTTAATCTGTATCGTCTTATGATCTCCCAGAAAATCTTGCGCCCGCAGCGTACAAGTCAATTTATCCTTCAAGAAGCTCTTTACCACACTCAAGCCGTAAAAATAAAAGCCGTACGAGTCCATCCCCACATTCGGCTCGGAACGCACGTATCCACCCGACAGGACAAAACGCCACCCGTACTTAAACTTCTGCGAGAAATCGACAAAAGCAGAGCCACAAAAGCCGGAATTACGCACATCCGTATCGTAAACCTCATTCCCCTCCTGCGCCCGTAAATCCAGATAATGCAACATGCTGTTCAGCGACACGCTTGTCCGGGGCGAAGGATTATAGCTTAGATAAAGGTTTCCTCCCGCTGCTTTCACGTCCACGAGATTATCATACGTACTATTCACCACATTCGCCGAATCAATGAACAGATACTCATCAATCACCCCTTTTCCCAAGGTGCAGAGCACGGAAGCCTGCACATTCAATTTCGTTCCGTAATAACTGTATGACGCCGAAAGACGATGATGTTTCTCCGATACCAATCCCGGATTTCCATACGAGATAGAGGTCCCAGACACGAACACCGTAGGATTCAAATAGCTGATATTCGGGCGACGTAAACGTAAGTTGTAAGCCAAGCGAAACAAATTCCGGTCGTCCAAGCGGAAAGCGGAGGTCCAAGAAGGAACCCAATCCGTTACACGATAATTAAAATCCTTGCCTTCGCCTTGTTTATAAGTCACGTCCTGCCAAGTATGTTCCATACGAATGCCCGGGTTCAAGCTCCATTTACCATACTTAAATCCATATCCCGCATAGGCGGAGCCTATATTCTGCACATGCCGATATTCCACCAAAGGTTGTAAATCAGCGGGTAACCAGACACCCTCACCCAACTCCTTTACCTCCGAAGTAGCGTGGCTCGTACTGTTACGCCGAATCAGCTTCAAACCGCCCTCGATGGAATGCGTACTTGTAAAAGGATTCACGTAATCAAGCTGGGCCGTATGCTCATGGGTGCGGGCATGACTGATTTGCCGGGTATAATCGGCCTCCAGTTGGGGTAACGAGACATTGCCCATCTTGTCCTTATCATGAAACACGCTATAAATATCGTTCGGGATATAATCGTACTGATAGGAAAGCGTTAGCATCTCTTCCTTATTTCGTTTGAATAAACGCTGATAATCCGCTTTTAAGGAGGCACTACCCCATTCGTTCTTCTTACTCATATCCTCGTTATAAGCATAGATTTCTTCCCCCTCTTTATCAAACCTGCTATAATGGCTATTCCAAATAGAGTTGCTGTTTCCGATATTCAAGTTTCCGGACAAGGAGATCAAATTCAATGTATCGATCTCGAAACTGCCTTCCAGACTTCCATAATGGGCCGGATATTTCACGTCTACGTCCGAGAGCATCCGGAGCTTCGCACCGTCTCCCGACTGAGTACGGAGATAATCCGACTCGCTCTCGGACGATTGTTGGCTAAACGTATAATTTCCGGAAAGCGATAATCGGCCATATTTCAGCGTAGCGAAACCACCGACACTCTTAAATAAGTTCATCACCGTAGTGTTTATACTCGCGTTATATCCCTCGAACTCCGCTCCTTTCGTCACGATATTCAAGATTCCGCTGACACCCTCCGCATCGTAACGGGCACCGGGATCTGTTATCACCTCCACTTTCTTGATCATGCTGGCGGGGATACTACGCAAGACCTCCTTGGGATTATTGGAGAACATATTCGAGGGACGCCCGTTCATATAAATCTTAAAACTGGATTGTCCGTTTACCTTCACGTTATCCTCGCCATCCACGGTCACTAGAGGGACTTTTCGCAACATCTCCAGCAAAGTATAGGTTCGGGAATCCGGGTCCTCGGCGATACTGTAAGTAGTCTTATCCGCCTCTGCCTTTATCAAGGGTTTCACGGCGACAATGTTTATCTCGGGCAAGTCCTCGTTCAAATACAATGAATCGGGAGAGACGAGTTGGGCAGTCAACGTCGAGTTCCAGTTTCCCACAAGCCCTATCAAGGCCATCATCATCAGAAATCTTTTCATATCCGTATCTTATTTGATTTGTTTTCGGGCAAAAGTAGAGGCAACAGACAACAACAACGTAAATAATCGCCGGATAAGTAGCTGACATTTCCATGACATTTCCATGACATCCGGTCATTTAGCAGGATTTAGGTCTATTTCATCCCGAATCCTATCGAAAAGGATACTTTCCTTCTATAATATTTAGTACCTTCGAGCGTTCTTTTTATGTTAATTCTAATCTAGCGAATAATGAATACACGACTATCGGCCAATCTATCCGTTTTGGGTACCTCCTTAATGCTGATCCTCTCGTTCAGCTTCGGTTTCCATAGTTATACGGAAGCCAAGAAAACGATCGTGACAGACTTGAATCAAGCGTTGCAACAAACGATCCTGCAAAACTCCCACCTATGGATGAGCCAAGATTCCATACGCACCTATGCCAATCTATCCAAGCTTTTCGGCAATCCGGTATCCATAGAAAGTTATAACAAGGACTTTTCCGACGCATTGAGTTATACGCCCGACAAGAAGAAAACGGGAATCGTGATCCACGTACTCAATAAAGATCCTCAAACCGAAAACGCTCCCGCTAATACCAACAAGAAACTCAACGAATATTATATCGCCAGCGATACGATTATCTGGGCATCATCCATAGCGAACAGCCCCAATACTGCCACGGATCATATCGGGATCTCATTCCAAGGGTACGCCAATTGCTCCACCCTTGCGGTTATCGGGCTATCGGACAAATCTTTGCCCGGCCTATTCCTCGGGCTTGCCTTTTTATCCGCTATCCTGCCCCTATTGCTCAAACGCTATAGAAAGGAACTGATAATGCCTCAGCCTATCCATCCGGAAAAGACCATCTCTTTCGGTAATTTGAACCTTTCTTGCGAGACCGCCTCCTTCTATAAGGAGAATGAGGAGAAACTAAAACTCACCCCTCAGCAATATGCCTTGATGGAGATGTTTTTCCTATCGCCTACGCATATCTTGAACCGCTCGGATATCTGCGAGAGCTTATGGCCGGGAAAGATCAACGCCGACGAGACCTTGAACACCTTGATCCGAAGGCTACGGCCTTTAGTGGAGGAAAACAGTAACCTAAAGATCACGACAGACAGAGGACGAGCTTATGCGCTTGAAATAAAAGAGGAATAAATTTTGTACTCCATTTTTAGAATTTAGCAAAATTATGAAATCACAAAGAATAACAACCCCCAAAATGCTACGCACCATCGAGATAGCAGTAAAGAAGCCGCTTCATACTACACCGTCTATCATCCAATTTTTGCAGCAAAGCAAATCCCAAGTTATGCAGCGTGAGAAAGAATCAGACGTTGTATTACAACGAATGAGGATTGGTTCAGAAATCCCTTTGATAACACTATCAGATGGCGTTGCTATTCGATGGTGGGTCCAAGAAGGGGTTCCGGGAAAATATTCATATAAACCATGGTATTCTAATGTATTTCGTTTCGCTTACACACTTGGCGAACAATACATGAAAGAAGGGAAAGAGTTTAAGGATCCAGCGGATGCCATAAATCATGTTTATATTCAGTTTTTATCTCAAAGAGAAAATGCTTCCCTCGTGTTTCCCGATAAAAAAGAGGCTAGGAAACCGGAGTTAGAACTACGTACATTGTTCATTAAGCAGAAAATGGATAGCCAAGGGTATGTTGTTCTAGATGTAAAAGAACTACAACAGAATGACGGAAAAAACAATCAGGGAGCATTTATTGTCACAGCACTCAATAAAGATGCTATAGCATCCGATAAGCCTGAATGTTTCTTTGTAAAAGTGGTCAGGGAATTAAATAATTTTAAAGATTTGATAAAGAGACAGGAAGGAGTGGAAGCTGCTGATCCCAAAAAGTCAGTACCTCGTATGACTGCTGATCAGTTAAATACTTTTACTTCCTTAAAAGATCATTTTGATGTGGGTGGCAGGGCTATTGGTATCTTTCCGGCTGTCCATGGCATCACCTTGCTGGATCTGCATCGTAACTGGTTATGTGGTAGAGCTTCTGATGATGCATTGATAAGCGCTTGGCATAATGTAGGAAATGTTTTGTCTCGCTTCCATAACCCTAACTTACAGACATTGCCTTCTTCTACCAGATGCGGAGGTAAGATTTTGGGTGGTAAGGGACTTTATACCCACGGAGATCTAAATCCATCAAATATAATGATAGATGCCGAGCAAGGTTCTGCTATGTTAATTGATATTGATGGAGGTCATAATGATTCAGAATATTCCGGCTTAGGAATAGAACTTACTAATCTATTTGAGGCATTTGATGTAGGTATAAAAAGAACAAAAGGGTATGGGGTGGATGGATGTATAAAGGAGGCTGGGAATATTGCAGAAATGTATAAATTACTGTTAGACAGGTTTGAAAGTGCATATTTGGAACGTATTATAAACAACGAAGTTTTTAAGAGATTTGTGAGAGATGAAATTCAACGTAAAAAAGAAGGGATAGAACGTCTGATTGTGCATTGATAATGCGCTTAGCAAACTGGAAGAAATGTCTTGTCTCACCTCCATATATAGTTATATGTCCTATTTAAGGACAAATCTCCTGTTAAGTTCACACAAGATAAACAAGGAGCCGTATTAAAACTTAAGGAGGCACTTACGAATATCGATCATGTTGTAAGGATTGATTTCTAACAAAAAGAGCGACCATCTCTGATCGCTCTTTCCTTTTTATCTAGATAGAATTAATATCTTCCACCATCCCGGTTAGAACCATAACCGCCACCTCTGTTAGAGCCATAGCCACCGCCTCTGTTGGAACCGTAGCCGCCACCTCTGTTGTTATTGAAACGACCACCTCTGTCGCCTCTATCCTCTCTAGGTCTGGCTTCTGTTATATTGATGACTTTGCCGTCATAACTTGCTTGGTTTAACTCCTCGATAGCCTTTTTAGCTAGCTCATCATCGCTCAGCTCAACGAAACCGAAGCCTCTTGAACGGCCGGTTTCTCTATCCATAATAACTTTTGCTGAAGTAATCTCACCGTAATCAGCAAATAACTGTCTTAAGTCCTCATCAGAGATGTTGTAACTTAGATTTGAAATGTAAAGATTCATTTTGTAAACTTTAATTAAATGGTTAATTGAGCTGAGTATGTCGACTAAAAAAGTTTACCTAACAAATCAAGTTGTGAGCCAATACTTTCTAATACTAACTTAAATCAATCTCAAATATGCTGCGAATGTAATGGTTTTATTCGAGCATACAACTATAAATCCAATAAATTTCGAAAAAATATAAGGGCGGGGTCTGCCCGCCCCCCACGAAATTAGAATACGGTAACTTCTTGTCCCGCGGTATTCGCACGGATTAAATAATCGTACATCGCCTCGCAATACACCGGAGGCAGGTAGAAGCGGCCCGGGTAGACTGCGCAAAGATTGATCTTCACGGTCACTTGACTGCCTGCCGGCAGACGGTCTATATAACTATAAACACGGTCGTCACGAATATCCTGATAATTCACTCCGGCGCTCAAGCTGTCCGTAGCGGACTCATTCAAGAAACGGGTATTCAGTATTTCCCATCCGGCAGGGAAGATCTCCGATAATACCAAATTATTATATCCCCGGGCCGAAGGGTTCTTTACCGTAACCACGGCGGAGAAATTCGTACCTTGCTCCAATTGGGCGACATTGACCGGACGTCCGTTCAAGTCCACATAGCTAACCGCCAACGAGACACCGTTCGCATACGCTTTTTCCTCTCCCTGCTCCGGTATTCCCTCGGTTATAATACGGGCGAAGAGCGTAGATTTACCCGTGTTCTTCAACTCGACGCTCGCCGAGGTCCCCGCCTTATCCAATAAGGTCTCGGACCATATATTCTTATCCGTTTTCACCTGTCCATCCTTTCCGCCACAAGCGTACGTGAAATCCATGACCCCGTCTACCCGATATTTAGCTAGGTAGTCCGACAAGGCAACTAAAGCGAATGCCGTAGATTGTGTGCTCAACCAATCATCCGAAGAAAGCTGTTTGGACAACTCTTCCACCAAAGTAGCGGCCTCCTTGCCTTTATCCAACAAGCAAAGCGTCATTAACTGGATGGATTGATCCCGGACATCACTGCCGAACGTCTCGTCATACTCGGAATAACCGGAAGGAAGAGCCGTCGTCTTACTGATCAGGTCTTGAGCGACATCCTCACGGCCGACCAAGGCATAGGCGGAAGCTAGCGACCAGCGACTCATGGAGGCCAAGTCTTTCATCTCTTTCAAGCGGTTCATGGCACCCATCTCCGGCGACCCGGCCAAAGCCAATACATACAGGCGATAGGCTTGGGTAGTCTCTTCCGAATCCATATAATAAGAGGTAGCCGGCTTCCAATTACGGGCTACCCGGCGTAGATTATTCAATACGCTTTGTTTCATGGCCTCGGGAACCAAGTAGCCTTTCTTCGAGGCTTCCAGCAAGAAATGAGTAGCGTAAACCGTACCCCAGCCATTGCTGCTCGTTCCACCCGGCCAATAGGCGAAAGCCCCATCTACGGTCTGGTAAGAGCGCAGACGGCGGATCACCTCTTTCACGGCCTCCTCCGTGGATTTCGCCTGTTGAGGGGTCAAATCCGTAAACGAGGAGATATAAAGCTGCGGGAATCCTTTCGAGGTGATCTGTTCCAGACATCCGTGAGGATAACCCAACAAATAAGATAGACGTGAGGATAAGTTCACGGGGGCGATATCCGACACTTCCAAAGTCAACTGGTTCGTACCCGTGGCACCCGGCATCGCAACCGTCTCTTTCCAAGACTTGCCGGCCTCCAAGGTAGCGGCGGTAACTTTCACTTGCGGGCGGCGTACCGTACGGATCTCCAGTTCCGTCTCATAAACGGATTTATCCCCTTTACCCGTAGCGGTTATCGTTACCTTCCCGATACCCGGGTTCTTCTTCACCCGGATACGGAACGAGGCTTGCTGATCCCCTTTCCGCTCGAAGCTCAAGCTCCTCGTCGCCTCGCCGACCACTTCCATATTCGAGCTGCAAGCGATAGATACATTCACGGCCCCTACGCCATCCTCGGTAGCGAATACCGTAGCGGGTACTACCATCTCCTCGCCCACGCCGATCACCCGGGGCAAGGTTCCTAGCAGCATTACGGGCTTACGTACCATCACGCTCTTATCGGCATGTCCATAAGCCTCCCCGTTTCCGGCTACCACCATGATCTTGACACGCCCGTTATAATTCGGCATCTGATAGGTATGCCGGGCGGTCTTCCCCTTCTTCAGCAAGAACGGGCCGTCAAATCGCACCACGGGCTTGAAGCGGTTCACGATCGCTTTCGGGCCTTTGTTCAGCGCATCGTCGCCGCCGATACTGAACAATTGCTCGATACGGCCGCCGTAAGCGCCAACCACGTAGTTATACAAATCCCATGTATTCACGCCCAACGCTTCCCGGGCGTTAAACGCCTTCCAAGGCTCCGGCGTACGGAAACGGGTCAGGTCCAGCAAGCCCTCATCCACGATCGCCAGCGTATAAGCCATCTCCTTTCCATTCTTCTCGGAGACGGAGACGGTATAAGAGGCATCCGGTTTCAGCTCAGCGGGAGATTGGATGACCGGGGTCAGATGGCTCTCCGGAGAAGTTACCGTGAACGGGACCACGCCATACAAGCGGATCGGCAAATCGTTCTTCGTGATGCCATGAGGCTGCAAAAGGGTGATATAGACGTAAGCGTTCGGCTGCATATCTTTCGTCACATCCAGTCTCACGGTCGTTTGTTTATCCTCGCACGTATGTTCCGTCAAGGAAAGGACACGCACGCCGTTCTCTATACTGATAATCGCACGGCTTCCTTTCGTGGAAGGGAAGGTGACTACCATCTTTTCTCCGGGCGTATAACTATCCTTATCGGTCTTGAAACTAAGCATCGTGGCGGACTCGCTGCCATCGGTGTTACGTCGGCCCTCGTTATAAGGCCAGTCGAAATAACTCATCACTCCCGTAGAGTGCTTACTCTCCTTATCTTTCACGGAGATGAAATACGTTCCCCACTCCTTATCCGGAAAAGAGAGCTGGAACGTACCCCGGCCGTCCCCATCCGTACGGACGGTAAATGTCTTTACCGGCTTATTGTAGGAATCCGATACGTAATTGGCCAGACCGCTACTGTTGGAGTCCCACCACCAATACCAATAGACCTTATATACTTTCACGTCTAATTCCGTATTCGCTTGCGGTTTCCCTAAATAATCAACAGAAGCGACCTCGTAGGTATAATTGGCTCCGGTATTTAGTTGTTCCTTATCTTTCTGCGGAGATTTGATACCGGCATACCGGCGATAAGGCGAGTAAAGCATCCGGTCCGCGTCGATACTGAAATCACCGGATTCCTCATAGACCCGGGTCACTAGGTTTGCCAGCAACATTCCGGGAGCGGTAGAACCCAGCTCGAAGCGGGCTTGTACCGTGGCATCGCCCCGCTCATTGGTAACGCCGGAGATCAACTTGCTCTCTTCCGTATTAAATACACGGGAAGGATCGTCGAAATAGAACCCCTTATAGCCCTCGAAGGTAGTCGGGGTAGCGATAAAGGTACCTTGTATATCATATTTCAAGTTACGGGCGATAGCTCCTTGCAGCCATTCCACATGCAGGCGGGCATCCATAGGCTCACCACGCAACAAGGTCTTCTCCGGCATGGATAAGGCGATCTTCAGGCGGTTTGGCTTGATGGACTCGATGCGTAAGCGCTTCGAGAAAGAGACACCACCCACTTGTACCTTCACGTTCCAAGCGCCTGTAGGAGCGTCCGCCTCGGTAACGAAATCGAAGACATAAAGCCCCAGCTCGCCACGGGTCTGCGTCTTACGGGCATACATTTGCCCTAACGGGTTGTACAGCTCCATCACCACCGGATGCTCTGCCGGCAATTGCTTCGCCCGGTCGTTCAGCATAAAACCCAGATGCAACGTATCACCCGGACGCCATACGCCCCGCTCACCATAGATAAAGCCCTTGATCCCTTTCTGGACTACCTCGCCCGATACATCGAACGAACTGAGCGAGAGAGCCGATCCGTTATCCACCCGCAGATAGGAACGTTGGGTTCCCTGTGAGGCGATCAGGTAGAACGGACGTCCCGAGGAGAGATCCAGCCGTACCTGCCCCTTGTCATCGGTCGTGCCCGAGGCCAACGCTTGGTGTTGGTAATTATAGGCGGTAACCGTAACTCCTCGCTCCGGCTCCGTATTCTGTATATTATGCACCAACACGGTCATATCATTATCCTGCCCCATCAAGGCGACCAGTCCCAAATTGGTAGCCAAGATATTCTTTCCCTCTACCTTATTAAAGTAATAACTATCCGAGCAAGGATCGTTCCATTCTTTCCAATTATAACTAGACCAATCGTATTGACGGTAATAATACGCTCCCTCGTCAAAACGGGCGGACTCTTCCTTGAAACGGATCTCGTCCGAGGCCAAGATCTGCTCCTTCGAGATCTTCAACGTATCATTCCCGCAAGGATAGGCCGACAAAGGCCGGTCAAACGAAAGCTCCAGACGGTAGATAGCGCCCGGTTCCGGCTCGATCAACCGCTTTAAATCGACCGCGAACGTATTCCACCGGGACAGGTCAAGACCCTCCTCATCCAAGAAGATCGTCTTACGGGCGATCAAGCGCCCGACACGCATTAACTCCCCGGACTCATCCAAGTTGTTCGATTGCAGGAACTGACCGATATTCTGCTCCAATATCTTGATAACGCTCACCGTAACCCCTCGCAAATAAATCGCTTGGAAAGGAACGGATAATTGCGTGGATTGCGGGATGATCACTCCTTTCCCGATAAAACGGACGCCGGGTTTCTGCTCATCTAGGATTATTTGACGCACGACAGCCTCTTTCAGGTTCAAGCCGCTCTTGCTGCGGATGCCTTGGTTCAGGTGGATATTCATCACGCCCTTTTGCCACAAATCGGCATCCGGATATAGGCGTAGCTTGTTTCCGTCCACGGTTACGGTCTCCGACGTATTCTCGGCGATAAAGGCCAAGCCTCTCATATCTTGGCCCACATCCAATAACTTCGTGAAAGCGACCTCCACGTAACGCTCCGGCTCGGACACATACGTCACGTCGTACACCGAGAAATCATTCTGATCCGGAACGCTCACTGTCACGACATCGGCCTTTTCCACGCCTAGTTTATTAGAAGATACGGAAAGCTTGAGTGTCCGTTCCCCCTCCATCCCGGCGGAGACATTGAATAAGGTCACCTCATGTTTCTTTCCATCCGGGCTGTGTTGCCAAGTAGCGTCTACCTTCTCCGAGAAATCCACCAACGACTCCACGGTCTCCGGAGATTCCTTATCCGGCGTGAAAAGCACGGCGGTCAGATCGTACCCATTCTCGTTTTTCTTGTTGATATCCATCGATTCCAGATTCCCCCGAAGGGCTAAAGGGAGCGTGGTAAAACCAAAAGCGAACCACTTATCCTTACCTTCCGCCTCAAACCATTCGGACAAATCGGCGTTCACCTGATAAGAGGTGTTTCGCTCAAAGCCTTTCTCCGGCTTGAATACCAACGTCCGGTTATTCTCGAAAGCCCATTTCCCCGGCACATCGGGCTTGAGGCGCACGAGTTTCCCCAATCGGTCCGCCTTTAATCGATCCGCCGGGATCTCTTGATTAAAGATCAGGTAAACGGGAGAATACCGGGAAATCTTCCCGGTAGTAAACGCCTCTACATTCGGATTATAAGGGGGGAGATCTTGATCCGTGGAGCTTGTCGTATGACAACTTGTCAAGATAGACAAGAGACAAAGTACGCAGAATAAACCGATAGACCGTATCATACACATGAATGTTTAAATGGTTAATCCACAAATGTACATAAATAGAAGGATTTCTCTCCTATACTTTCAGACAAACTGATAATTTTCGTACATTTGTCTTAAATATGGAGCGACCAGTATGCCACCAAAGAAGTACAGGAGTCGCTAAACAAGAGGAAAGAAAAGTATATGGCGAAGAAATTCGAAATTCGAAATAGCACGGCGGAATTCCTTATCTTCATGCTAGAAGGCAAGGAAGATGGCATACAGGTAATGTATCATAACGAAACCATCTGGTGCACGCAGAAAGCGATGTCTACCCTGTTTGACTGCTCTACAGACAATATCGGATTACACCTAAAGAACATCTTTACATCCGGTGAATTACGGAAAGATTCAACTACCGAGTTTTTCTCGGTAGTTCAAATCGAGGGCGGACGGCAAGTATCCCGAAAAACATTGTTTTATAACCTTGATGCGATCATTTCTGTCGGTTATCGTGTAAACAGCGTTCGTGCTACACAATTTCGCCAATGGTGCACATCGGTCATCCGTCAATTCGCTATCCGTGGTTATGTGATAGACAAGAAGCGTATGGAGAACGGCTCTTTCATCGGTGAAGATTATTTTGAACATCTACTAGCCGAGATACGGGAGATACGGTTAAGCGAGCGTCACTTTTACCAAAAGTTGACCGATATCTATGCTACCGCTATTGACTATAGTCGTGACGCACCAACCACCCGCCTCTTTTTCCAAAAGGTACAAAATAAGATACATTATGCCGTACACGGTCATACCGCCGCCGAGTTAATCGTGAACCGAGCCAACTCGGAAAAAGAACATATGGGACTGACCACATGGGAAAATGCGCCTAAAGGGAAGATCGTAAAAACAGATGTGGCCATTGCCAAGAACTACCTTAACGAGATGGAGTTGGACGACATGGGACATTTAGTCAACGCAGTTCTAGATATGGCAGAGCGGATGGCTAAACGACATATACCCATGACCATGGAAGACTGGGCAAAACGTATCGACCTGATACTCGAAGCCGGAGGTAATGACTTATTGACCAACGCCGGCAAGGTGACAACCGAATTAGCCAAAGCTTTCGCAGAAGCCGAGTTCGAGAAGTATCGGGTCATTCAAGACCGTCTCTTCCAATCGGATTTTGACCGTTTCGATAGCGAGACCTTGTTCCCGACAGATTTCAATCCCGATAATACATAAATAGCAACATCATGACCAAGAAACTACACAAGGAAATCCCCATCGACTACGCCGTCTGCCAGCAACAAGATTGCCCTCGGGCCGAGAAGTGTCTGCACCAGATCGCCTACCGGCCGCTCATCGAACAACCGGCAACCGTATTACGGCTGCTGAACCCCACCCTCTGTACCCGGGATGGGGCTTGCCCCTACTTCCGAGACTCCGCTCCCGTCACCTACGCACGGGGTTTCACCGGAATGCAGAGCCGGATGTTCCCGGCGCAATACCAGCAATTCATGTCGATACTCATGTCCCATTTCGGACGTAACCCCTACTTCGAGCGGCGAAGGGGCGAATTTCCACTCTCACCTAAAGAGCAAAGGATCGTGCTAAACGCCTTGCGAAGGGTCGGAGTGACGGAAGAGCTAAGGTTCGATCATTATGAGGAGAGTGTCAATTGGTATGATTGAGGCAGTACTCCTTATAAAGTACCGCAATACTCAGCCGGACAGTACCGCAGTACTTCTTAAGGAGTACCGCAGTACTTTGCTCACAGTACTACAGTACTTCCTACGAAGTACTGGCAGATACCTCAGCCATCTATCCAAGTCGCTACTACCGAGGCCGGGACGAGTGCCATGGCACCTCATCGCATCCCTCTTGGGGATCGGCGGGGCGGCGTGGTGTATCCTGTATGGCATCGTGCCCCGGCAATTATTTCCCGCCCCCTGCTCTACCTTATTATATTCGGCCGAGGGCGAGCTTTTAGGCGCACGTATCGCACCGGACGGGCAATGGCGTTTCCCGGCGGCGGATAGCTTGCCTGATAAATTCGTGGATTGCTTGCTCACGTATGAGGATAAACGGTTCTTTTACCATCCCGGTATAGACCCCGCCGCCATCTTCCGGGCGATCCGCTTGAACGGGAAAGCGGGGCGTGTGGTGAGCGGAGGAAGTACCTTGACCATGCAATTGGCACGCATAGCGAGAGGGAACCAAGACCGGACCTTCTACGAGAAAACGATCGAGATGTGCTGGGCGCTCTTTCTGGAAACCACCTATAGCAAACAAGAGATACTGAACCTCTATGCCTCGCACGCTCCCTTCGGGGGAAACGTAATCGGGCTGGAGACCGCCGCATGGCGTTATTTCGGGCGAAGCGCCTCCGAGCTATCGTGGGCCGAGAGCGCCACGCTCGCGGTTCTTCCTAACTCCCCCGCCTTGATCCACCCCGGGAGAAACCGGAAACAACTGAAGGAGAAGCGGGATCGCTTATTGGCTTCCCTTCAAAAGAAAGGTGTATTGGAAGAGACCGAATACGAGCTGGCCTGCATGGAGCCACTTCCCGAAGCCCCTCTCCCTTTACCTAATGATGCCCCTCACCTGTTAGAAAGACTGGCCGCGGAACAACCGGGGCAACGCATCCAAACCTCCGTCCGCCAAGCCCTGCAACGGCAGACACAGGCCCTCGTAAACCGTTATGCCCGTGAATACAGTTCCAACCATATCCATAATCTGGCGGCGATCGTAGCGGACGTGGAGACCGGGGAGGTATTGGCCTACGCCGGAAACGCTACCTATCCGGCCGACGAGCGGCGGGGGAACCAAGTGGATATCATCACCTCGCCCCGCAGCACGGGAAGCATCCTCAAGCCCTTCCTGTATGCCGGTATGCTGCACGACGGGCTGTTGCTCCCCTCCATGCTGGTATCGGACGTGCCCTTGAATATAAATGGCTTCTCCCCCCATAATTACAACAAGACATTCTACGGGGCGGTACCGGCCCATGTAGCCATAGAGCGCTCCTTGAACGTTCCCTTGGTACGTATGCTCTCCCAGTATAATACCGGACGCTTTATGTCTTTACTGAAATCGTGGGGAATGACTACCTTACGTTTCTCCGAGGAACATTACGGGGCCTCCTTGATCTTGGGAGGGGCCGAGGGAACCTTATGGGATCTTTCCGGTATGTATGCCTCCATGTCTCGTGTGCTTAAACATTACCGTACTTACAACGGACGCTATAATCCGGCGGATATCCATCCGCTGACTCCCTTTCCTGCGGAGAGGAAGGAACCCATCCGTTCCCTTACCGATAGCCGGCTCACCGATAAGGCGCTCCTTTCCTCCGCGGCCCTGTGGTACACGTTCGAGGCGATGTCCGCCCTGAACCGTCCCGAGGAAGAGGCCGACTGGCAACAATTCGAGTCGATGAAACGGATCGCGTGGAAGACCGGGACGAGTTACGGGGGACGAGACGCTTGGGCGATCGGCACGACTCCCCGCTACGTCGTCGGCGTATGGGCCGGTAACGCTTCCGGCGAGGGCCGTCCAGGACTTACGGGTGTCGGCAACGCCGCCCCGGTCCTTTTCGATCTCTTTTCCCTATTGCCCGGTAGCGAATGGTTCGACCTGCCCTACGATGAGACGCTTCCCCTGGCGATCTGCCGGAACAGCGGACATAAAGCCTCGCCCTACTGCGAGCAAACGGACACCTTATACATGCCGCTGTCCGGCAATAACACGGGGATTTGCCCCTACCATAAGCTCGTGCATCTATCGGCGGACGGACGGTACAGGGTCAATAGTTCCTGCGAGTCTGTCGACCGGATGATCAGCCGCCCGTGGTTCGTGCTTCCTCCCGCACAGGAGTATTACTACCGCAACTATCACATCGATTATATCCCGCTCCCTCCGGTAAAACCCGGCTGCGGGCAAGACCTGAACCGCCAGATCGAACTGATCTATCCCGAGCATAACGCCATTCTCTACCTTCCGAAAGGCTTCTCCGGAAAGTCCGAGAAATTTATCTTCAAGGCCGCCCACGCCCGCCGTGACGCTACGATTTACTGGCATCTGGACGAAAGCTATCTGGGAGAGACCACCGAGAATCACCAGATCAGTTGCTCCGTGAGCCAAGGAAAACATCTCCTTACCCTCATCGACAACGAGGGGAACCAGAAGAAAATACAATTCGAGGTCAAGTAAAGCATCCGTTAAGCCTTGACCCAAACAGCCAATTTGCCTCCCTTGACAAGGAAACGGCCCTTCCCTTCCTCATCAATCGTCACGGTATCTTTTACCGAGCCTGTGATCTCATGCCATACCTCGCCTTTCCGGTTCTCCCCCACAGACATTGTTTTCTCTCCATCTTCCCCGTTCGAGATAACCACCGCCAAGCCCGAATCAGCATGTCCCGGATCTCCCAAGCGTACGAAGCCGATCGTGTTCGGATGATCAAAATAATCCACCTCTTCCCCGTACGCATATTCTTTCCGGACACGCAATAGCATATCCAATACCTTACGATGGGGAGATTTCTTCCCTTTTACGCCATAATAATCCCCATAAAAGATACACGGATACCCTTTCTTCATCAACAGGATCAAACCGTAGGCGGAAGGTTTGAACCAATCCTTCACCTGCGACTCCAAAGAACTGTTTTTCTGGGAATCATGGTTATCCACGAAGGTGACGGCTTGATCCGGGCATATCTCGACCAAGGTCCCTTTTAATAGATCGCGTAAATCATAGTCACGACCTTTCTCGGAAGCCTCATTCAAGTTATAATGTAAGGCTACGTCAAACAAATCCACGTTATATTCTACTTGCGACAGGTAAGCCTCCAACGATTCGGTATCGTTTTTCCAATATTCCCCGACAGCGTAGAAGCCCTCTCCCCGATCCGCTCTCACCGCCTCCAGAAAATGCTTGATAAACTGGTCGTTCATATGCTTGATCGCATCGAGTCGCATACCGTCCAAGTTTAGTTCGTTCGATACCCAGATCCCCCATTCCTGCATCTCACGCACGACTTCAGGGTTATCGAAATCCAGATCGGCGAACATGAGATAGTCGTAATTTCCATTCTCATCATCGACTCCCTCACTCCAATGTTTTCCCTCTCCCAGAATCTGGAATATACCTTCCTTCTTGCGGGACACATCATAGTCCGTCCCGGAGAAATGAAACCAATGCCATTTAAAATTAGAATACATATTGCCACGCCCCGGGAAGTCGAAGCCGGTCCATCCCTCTATCTCATGGGGTTCGCTGGTAGCGTTTTCCCGTTGCCCAGGATCTACCTCTTGCGCCATAAACCACTCGGTATAATCGGCTCCCGCCTTATGGTTCATCACGGCATCCAGATATACGCCAATCTGGTTCCGGTGAAGTTCCTCGATCATTTCTTGAAGTTCCTGTTTAGTTCCATACTTGGTGCGTATGGTCCCTTTTTGGTCGAACTCCCCCAAATCATATAGATCATAGGTTCCATACCCCTCGTCCGCTTGCTCATGGCCTTTGTACGCGGGTGGAATCCATACGGCGCTGATCCCGATCTCATGTAAATGCGAGGCATCATCCTTCAGCCGTTTCCACAGCATTCCATCGTTCGGCAGATTCCATTCGAAATACTGCATCATTACTCCATTTTCCATATGTTTCTTCTATTTGTTGATAAAACAACACTTCCCAAGCGTCATAAGTTGCTGAAACTAACCACCACATCCTTTTGTTATAGTAAAAAACTAAAGAATAATAAGATGGATTCAAAGCATGTTACAGAGAGTACGTCCGGTCAAGAGGACATTCAAAAGACTTGGTGGAAAGAAGCGATTATATACCAAATCTATCCCCGTAGCTTTCAGGACAGCGATGGCGACGGAATCGGTGACTTAAACGGTATCACCTCCCGCTTGGATTATATACAAAGCTTGGGTGTGGATATCATCTGGTTAAACCCGATCTTTCTCTCTCCCAACGATGATAATGGTTACGACATCAGCGACTATCGGGAAATCATGAGAGAATTCGGTACGATGGAAGATTTCGACCGCCTCCTGAAAGAGATTCATAAACGGGAGATGCGACTGGTACTGGACTTGGTAGTAAACCATACCAGCGACGAGCATCCTTGGTTCGAGGAAGCCCGTAAATCCAGACATAATCCCTATTATAATTATTACCATTGGTGGCCGGCCGAGAAAGGTGAGCCTCCCTTGCGCCTCAGCTATTTCGACGAGGAAGGCAACGCTTGGACGTATAACAAGTCAACCGACTCGTATTACCTGCATTATTTCTCCCGGAAACAACCCGACTTAAATTGGGAGAACCCGGAGGTACGCCAAGAGATTTTCGATATGATGCGCTTCTGGTTCGATAAAGGGATAGACGGTTTTCGCATGGATTCCATCTCTCTTATCGCCAAAGATCCCTCATTCCCTCTCATAGATTCCAAGAAATATCCGGATATATTTTCTTTCTATGCCAAAGAGCCTCGCCTGCACCTCTATCTTCACGAGATGAATCGGCAGGTATTAAGCAAATACGATTGTATGAGTGTTGGAGAAGGTTCGGCCGTGATGGTAGATGATGTCGCTAAATTTGTCGATCCGGCCCGGGAAGAGTTGAATATGCTTTATCATTTCGACGCCGCCCGTATCCGGAATACAACCCTACCGGACAATCCGGAATCCGGTATAGACTATAGCTTGATCGCCCTAAAGAAGATGTTTACGGAATGGGATAAGGCGGTAGATAAGGGTTGGCCCTCGATCTACTTGGGTAATCATGACCAGCCCCGTATGGTCAGTCGCTTTGGTAGCGATAAGGATGAGTTCAGGGCCTTGTCCGCCAAGATGCTTATTACTTTTCTGCTTACGATGAGAGGAACGCCTTATTGGTTCGCCGGGGACGAGATAGGTATGCGTAACATTCGGTTCGACCGTATCGAGGATTATAACGATATCGATACGATCAACCGCTATAAGAAAGCGAAAGCAGAGGGTAAAGATCCGCAGGCGGTATTGGACGAACAGAAAGAGACCGGACGAGACAACGCCCGCACTCCTTTCCAATGGGATCGCTCGCCGGAAGCGGGATTTACGGCAGGAACCCCTTGGTTAAAGGTAAATCCGGATTATACTTGGATAAACGTAGCGGACGAAGAAAAAGATCCGACCTCCATACTTAATTATTTTAAGAAAGTAGTCAGTTTCCGTAAGGAGAATCCGAGTTTGATTTATGGCAGTTATCATTTGCTGGATGCGGAGAATCCCCAATCCTATACCTTCTTACGCAAGACTGGGGCCGACACTTATCTGATTATGCTCAATTTCTCCCCCAAGGCGGCAATCTCCACTCCGGGGATAGATATGAGTAACGCACACGTCCTATTGGACAATTACGGGGACCGAAGTCATATGGCGCCTCAAAAAGATATCACGCTCCGTCCTTTCGAAGCGATTGTCTTTCAATTGAACCATCCCGTCTATGAATCCTTCATAGATTCGCTAGATCTTTTGGAATGATTCGTTAAAAAGAGGTACAAAACGCAACCAAAGACTTTTCGGATGTGTTTAAATACAAAGCATCAGAACTTTTAAATAAAATATAAAACTATTCGTTATGGGATTTATTTGGTCTATTATCATCGGTATCGTTGCCGGCTATCTGGCTGGTAAGATTATGCGTGGAGGAGGTTTCGGGGTCATTGTTAATTTGATCCTAGGTATTATTGGAGGTGTATTGGGTGGCTGGGTATTCAGCTTACTAGGCATATCGGCCGGTGGTATCTTAGGGAGCTTGATAAC
Source organism: Parabacteroides sp. AM17-47 (assembly GCF_003434625.1). Taxonomy (NCBI): domain Bacteria; kingdom Pseudomonadati; phylum Bacteroidota; class Bacteroidia; order Bacteroidales; family Tannerellaceae; genus Parabacteroides; species Parabacteroides sp. AM17-47. The sequence goes on along the minus strand of NZ_QTLI01000009.1, from coordinate 49,686 downwards.
CTCTACGGTCGGAGCTATTTTGTTATTATGGATCGGCTCGCTATTCAACAAATCCAAAGAGGTTTAAGAAGGCGTGCTCAATTATCAAATCATATATTACATGGCAACAAGATCTCACGAAACTTTAGTTACGGCATAATATAATGTAAAAGGCAGTCCTTGCCGGACTGCCTTTTTATTTAGATCGTTTCCACTTTTTCTTTAGGTAAAACCCATTTCAATACCAGATAACCGCAAAGACCGGATATAAACGATCCCGTGAATACACCCAGCTTCGCCTGATTCAAGAGATCGGCACCCGCCGCCGTACTGCCGTCAAAGGAAAGATTCGCTATAAACAAAGCGACCGTGAAACCGATTCCTCCCAACATGGATACTCCAAATAAATTACGCTTGCTCATCCCTGTAGGCATGGAGGCAAATGGCGTACACGCGAACAAGTAGGAGAAAGAGAATATACCTAATGTCTTTCCTACAAATAGGCCCACGAACACTGCCAACGGAACATTAACTAATGTCTGGGGTTGGATATCCCCGAATGTCACACCGGCATTCACGAAAGCGAATAAAGGAAGTATCACATAGTTTACCAAAGGATGCAACTTATCAGCGATGGTCTGCAACGGACTGATCGTTTTATCCGCCAACGTATGGATGTTATTCAATACCTGAATTTGTGTAGGCGTAAGCACTTCCGCTTTACGGGACTGACGAACCTCGGTATAGTCCAGCATATTCAAATACCCGGTCATATCACACGTGAAATCATCTAGCTTAACAACCGGACGGGCAGGAACCGTAAAGGCGATCAACACGCCGGCGATTGTCGGATGGATTCCTGACTCCAGAAATAGCAACCAAACGATAAAGCCACCGATATAGAAAAACAATCGGTTGTGTACCCGGAACTTTCCTCCCACATACAACAAAGCGAGGACTATCAGGGATATCAACAAAGGCTCGAAAGCGATATGCCCGCTATAAAACAGGGCGATAATTATGATACCTCCAATATCATCCACCACAGCCAAGGCGGTCAAGAAGATACGCATGCTCAACGGCACCCGCTTCCCCAACAAGCCCAATACGGCCAAGGCGAAAGCGATATCCGTAGCCATCGGAATAGCCGCCCCGTTTACCTCGGGAGGCGTATTACATACTAACATATAAAATAAGACCGGCACGATCATTCCACCACAGGCGGCGATAATAGGCAATAGCGCCTTCCTCACGGAACTCAACTCACCGATCAATACCTCTTGCTTGATCTCCAGACCGATCACGAAAAAGAAAACCGCCATAAGGGCGTCGTTCACGAAAGCCAGCATAGACATGGTCTCCCCGTGATGCGCGAAGAAGTTAAACTGCCCGGCTTGCAGATCGATTGGAAAAGCTAATAATAAATGATACTTATGTGCCCAAGGCGAATTGGCCAAGACCATAGCGATGATGGTGGCGGCAAATAGTAAAAGACTGGCGTTCGGCTTCTGTATAGCGAAGCGACGCAACGGTTTAAGGATAACATTAATCGTACGGTCCATAAATAATAAGTTAGATGAAGGTCTTCAACAATTGATCGTACTATGACTATTCCCGTTTCCCTCTTGGGAGGGAAACGGAATATCATCTTGAAATACCTTCAAGTGTTTTTTCTATTAATTGACTGCTTTGGCTTTTCCTGCTTGCTCCAGGTTATAAGCGCTGCGTGTGAGTTTCTCTACCCAGATGACAAAGATACCAGTTAAAATTAAATTAAACACAATAGTTAACACAGAAATTATCAACATCGGGCCACCTAATCCATATCCCAAGGCTATGAAAATAACGCCGGCTCCTACCTCTCCACGGGTAAACATACCGATAGACAGCGCCAAACGCTCCCGTTTCATCCGGTCACGGTAGAAAAACAAAGGAAATAGTTTACCGATATTGGATAAGAATGAGACGATTACGACGTGTAAAGCGATCATCGACCATGACATCATCGGCTGTGCGCCTGTCACCGTAGTTACTTCCGCCGCTTGCTGAGCGAAATCCACGCCCATAAACACCGGCATGCTCACTCCGACAAGGAACATAAAGAGATAAGAGATAAAATCGGACACTTGATGCTCGATCTTGGTATCGATATGCTTATGCCGCATGATCATACCTACGACAAACGCAGGTAAAAGTACCTCGATATGGATGCTAGCCTCCTCCCCGTACATATGTTTCGATACCAGATAAATCACTTGCGTGATACCAAACGTCACGACGGCATAGAACAAGATGGCTTTCCAGTCTTGACGTACATTATAATATCCCATTTTCTTCCAGCCCAGGATCAAGAGCAATACCACAACCAGAATAATGACTCCCAATTGCCAGCGCAAGCCGATCATCATGATTTGCAACGGGATCATCAACAGGATCGTATCCAAGTCGTCGAAGATCGCCAATACCTGTACTTTCTTATATACCCAAGAGGCTTTTAGCCCGGCGGCGGCCAACATCGTAAACAAGATACCCGCCGAGGTAGGTGCGGCGAACCGGCTTAGCAACAGGTTCTCCTTCCAAGCGTCCCAACTTCCCCATAAATCGCCCGGAAGCAAGACAAACATATAATATAAAGCCACGAATATCCACGGAAACGCAGCCGTAGCCATCGCTATGAAATAATCTTCGGTATAAGACTTCCACCGGGTCTTATCAATCTCGAACTCACGCCCCACATTAATCATGATAAACGCTAGGCAAATAAACAAAAATGTATTAGAGATCGTCTTTACCAGCGAATACTGTTCCCCCACCATAGCGGGAAGCATTTGCGACACGACCAAACCCAACACTAGAAAAAGAGAGAATAAAAGAACTTTTTTCATTCAGATAAAACTATATTAATATTTACACAATAAAATGCAGGGGCAGGGTTCCTCATGAGCCTTGTCTCTACAAAAAACAATTGAAAATTGAATTAGTTGATCGCTTGCTACTCTTTTAGATAAGCGGTCTCAACCTTTAACAAACGATTTTTGAGGCGTTCAGCCTCTCCTTTACGGATACGAAGCGTCATCTCGCAATCCATCTCGAACTTCTGTGAGATGATAGCGGGGTTATCCTCTTTTACGATACGCATGATCCCGTTCAGGTATGGGTATTCGAAAACGACCGTGATGTCCTCGTCTACCGTACGTTCCTCGATCTCTGCGGCGGAGATAGCCTCAGCGGCGGCCGTGCGATAAGCGACGATCAGCCCGCTGGTCCCTAACTCGATCCCACCAAAGTAACGTACTACGACAATCAATAAATCGGTCAGCTCATTCGAGTTGATCTGTCCGAGGATCGGTTTCCCGGCCGTGGAAGAAGGCTCCCCGTCATCGTTGGCCCGGAACGTCTGCCGCTCTGGACCTAACATATACGCCCAGCATACATGGCGGGCATCATAATATTGTTTACGGTATTTCTCCAGTTGCTCCTTCACCTCTTCTACCGTACGCACGGGGATAGCATACGAGATAAAGCGGCTGCGCTTCTCGGTATAATATCCCTCGGCTACTTGCTTGATGGTCTTGTAACTGTCGTCTGCCATAAATCAATCCGGTATTTTAGTGTTAGACACTTCCTCCCGGTACGCCCGGAAATCTTTCATGATCTCTTCGATCTCCTCGATGAAATAAGGATCTTTCACCTTATTCCTCACCTCCTCATAATAGGTCTCTATGGCAGCCAACGCACATACGTCCTGCCCTCTCAGCACGAAGTAAGGTTCCTCCTTCTCCACGCACTGCTTGATCATTTGTATAGGATTCTTCATTTTTTCTTATTTGCTATATCTAACTCTTCTTTCAAGAACGGAGCCGTAAACCCGACACCACTCTTCGCTAAAGCCTCCGGAGTCCCTGTGAAAAGGACGTTACCTCCACGGCGACCGCCCTCGGGGCCCATATCGATCAAGTAATCGGCGCTTTTGATAACATCGAGGTTATGTTCGATAACGATGATCGTGTTGCCTTTATCCACCAACTTGTTCAATACCCCCAGCAAGACCCGGATATCCTCGAAGTGCAGACCGGTGGTAGGTTCATCCAATACATAAAGCGTCTTTCCCGTATCCCGCTTCGCCAGCTCGGTAGCCAGCTTGACACGTTGGCTCTCGCCACCGGATAAGGTAGTAGAGGGTTGCCCCAACTTGATATATCCCAGACCTACATCCTGCAGGACCTTGATCTTGGATAAGATAGTCGGGATATTCTCGAAGAACTCCACTGCCATATTAATCGTCATATCCAAGATATCCGCAATTGATTTCCCACGAAAACGAACCTCTAGGGTTTCCCGGTTATATCGCTTGCCGTGACAATCCTCGCAAGGCACCAGCACGTCCGGAAGGAAATTCATCTCGATCGTCTTATAGCCATTTCCCTTACAGGTCTCGCACCGTCCGCCCGATACGTTAAAAGAGAAACGTCCCGGTTTATACCCTCTCACCTTCGATTCCGGAAGTTCCACGAACAGATTCCGGATATCCGAGAATACCCCCGTATAGGTAGCTGGGTTGCTCCGGGGGGAACGACCGATCGGAGATTGATCCACATTCACGATCTTATCGACATGCTCGATTCCCTCGATGGCGTCGTATGCCAAGGGGTCTTCCAGCGAGCGATAGAAATGCTGGCTCAAGATCGGTTGCAGCGTGCGGTTTATCAAGGTAGACTTTCCGCTACCCGACACACCCGTGACGCAAATAAGAGTACCCAAGGGGAAAGACACGTCCACATGCTTCAGGTTATTGCCGCTGGCTCCCTTGATCGTAATAAACTGCCCGTTGCCTTTCCGACGCTCGGCAGGAACGGCTATCTCCGTGTTTCCATTCAGATAGGAAGAGGTCAAGGTATCTACACGCAGCATCTCCTTGGGCGTTCCCTCAAAAACGACCTCACCCCCCAGACGGCCCGCTTTAGGCCCCATATCCACCACGTAATCGGCACTCAGCATCATATCCTTATCATGCTCCACGACGATCACGGAGTTTCCCGTATCACGCAATTGCTTCAAGGAGTTAATCAGACGGACGTTGTCCCGCTGGTGCAAACCGATACTCGGCTCATCCAATATATAAAGTACGTTCACCAATTGGCTTCCGATCTGGGTAGCCAAACGGATACGCTGGCTCTCGCCACCGGACAAGGTAGCGGAACCCCGGTTCATGGAAAGATAATCCAATCCCACATCCAGCAAGAAGCGCAGGCGGGAGCGTATCTCCTTCAATATCTCCGTAGCGATCCGAAGCTGTTTCGGGTCCAGCTTCTCCTCGATACCCTCCAGCCACTCGTATAATTCCGAGATATCCATGGCCGACAACTCGGCGATATTCTTTCCCGCTATCCGGTAGCTCAACGCCTCCTTATTCAACCGCCAGCCGTTACATTCCGGACAAGTGGCCATCTTGATGAATTGTCCCGCCCATTTCTGCGCCGAGGCGGATGCCTCGCTCTCCTGTTGCATCAAGATATACTTGGCGACTCCCTCATACGACAAGAAATAGTTAGACGATCCTAACGAGTCATTCTTGATCTGCAACCGCTCGTCCGTACCGTTCATGATCTCGTCCATCGCCTCCTCGGGAATATCCCGTATAGGCGTCTTGATCGTCACGCCATGCTTTTGGCAAAGCGCCTCGATCTGCCAGAATATCAACGAATTCTTATATTTACCCAAAGCGACGATGCCACCGCTATATATACTTAAGGATGGATCGGGAACGATCTTGTCCATATCCAACAAATTGACCTGTCCTAAGCCTTTACATTTCGGACACGCTCCTTGAGGGGAGTTGAACGAGAAATTATGCGGAGCCGGCTCACTGTAAGACAATCCGGTCACCGGGTCCATCAAGCGACGACTATAATGGCGAACCTCGTTAGTCTCGGCATCCAGTATCAGCACAAGGCCATCGCCTTGCTTCATGGCGATCTTCAAGCTCTCTTTCAAACGACGCTCGTCTGCCTCGGAGACAATCATTTTATCGATCACCACCTCGATGCTGTGCATCTTATAACGATCCAGCTTCATCCCATGGAAGATCTCTTTCAACTCGCCATCGACACGGACGTTCAGATATCCTTTTTTACGTATCTGCTCGAAAAGTTCCTTATAGTGCCCCTTACGATTACGGACCAACGGAGCCAAGAGATACGTTTTTTTCCCGTTGTACTCATCCAAGATCAGCCGTAAGACTTGATCCTCGGTATATTTCACCATCTTCTCCCCGCTCAAATAGGAATAGGCCTCTCCCGCCCTAGCGTAAAGCAAACGGAAAAAGTCATAGATCTCGGTAGTCGTACCGACGGTGGAACGAGGATTCTTATTGGTTGTCTTTTGCTCAATGGAGATAACCGGACTCAGACCCGTTATCTTATCCACATCGGGTCTCTCCATATTCCCTAAGAAATTCCGGGCGTAAGCCGAGAATGTCTCCACATACCGCCTTTGTCCCTCAGCGAAAATCGTATCGAACGCCAATGATGACTTGCCGCTACCACTCATGCCGGTAATCACCGTCAACTTATTCCTCGGAATCTCTACATCTATATTCTTCAGATTATGAACACGTGCGCCAAGTATGGATATGCGCCCGCCTTCCAATGCCTGCTTATCTTTTATCATCTTTTACCTATCTGGTTTTAGGGGCCGTAAAGATACGAAAAAAACAGAAGCCAATCAAACTTTCCAGCAAATCATAGTGTAATCTCAGCCACTTCCTCCAGCCTGTTTGTTCCCTACGGGAAGACCTCGCAGTATCCACCGTAAGGAACCAGGGTTTCTATTTATCCTTCACCTCTGGCTGGGGAGAAGGAGCCTGTATGTTCTCATAAAACCTCTTTTTCTCCTCGTTACTTTTTTGGACAAGGCTTGTCACATATACCGTAAATATTGGAAACATCATCATGCCCAAAGCAGCCAATACGACTGAGAGGACTCGTCCCGTAACCGTAATAGCGGATATGTTAGAGCCAACCGTCGTCACATCCATAAACGCCCACCATAGAGCGTCCCCATAATTAGCCACCAACGGGTTCACCTTATGCTCCAAGACAAAAAATATAAGACTTGAGAAATAAACCGTGGCCAACAACATCGTCAAGTAAGAAACAAACAAGCCGGATGCCTTATTATACGACAACCATCCCACCACGATCGCCAACGCATACCCGCCCCGTACCAAAGGAACGAAACGTAAGAAATAACTAAGCTCGGGTGAGGTGATAATATGATAATATTCTATTATATTTTGGTAAGGGATCGCTACAAGCAAGAAAATAAAGTGCGTTCGCAAATAACGTAATTTATCTTTCGATAGGAAAAGTTCCAAAACAAAATCGAAAAGAAAAAACAAACAGATCCATAATTGAATCTTCTTATAAGAAGTTTGCGTGTAAAAGGGAATATTCTTAAATGTATCGATGGAGATACTGATAACCAAGAACAGCGACAACAATAGTATAATGATATGTAACACACCATATACCCCCTTCTTTCTCAATGCGAAATCAAATACGGCCATTTTCATAAGCGTTACTATTTATTTAATTATAATCCTTTTCATTTTGGTTTATGACAACAAACCTCATATACCATTTGTTTAAACAGCGAAATGTGTTAATTAACCAAGTTTTACGTAGCAAAAACAAAACATCTTCTTTGATTCGCTGTTATAAACTCAGACTTAAACGAGAGAAGTAATTCTCATTTTTAAAACATAAATCTATGGCAAATATCAACAAGACAGTAAAGCTAGGTGTGTTTACCCTAGCAATCATGAACGTGACGGCAGTAGTATCTTTACGCGGACTGCCAGCAGAAGCCGTATACGGACTAAGTTCGGCTTTCTATTACTTATTCGCGGCAATCGTATTCTTAATCCCGACCTCTTTGGTGGCAGCGGAATTAGCGGCAATGTTCCAAGACAAACAAGGTGGTGTATTCCGTTGGGTAGGTGAGGCCTATGGAAAACGTCTAGGCTTTCTGGCTATCTGGGTTCAATGGATTGAAAGTACGATCTGGTATCCGACAGTATTAACTTTTGGAGCCGTATCCATCGCCTTCATCGGTATGGATCATCCCGAAGATATGCTGCTGGCGAATAACAAATACTACACGTTAGCGATCGTGTTAATTATTTATTGGCTGGCTACATTTATCTCACTAAAGGGATTGAGTTGGGTTGGAAAAGTAGCGAAAATTGGAGGTATGGTAGGTACTATCATCCCGGCGGCGTTACTCATCATTTTAGGTATCGTATACCTAGCGACTGGCGGGCATTCCAATATGGATTTCCACAGTAACTTCTTCCCCGACTTCAGTAAATTCGACAACTTAGTCTTAGCCGCAAGTATCTTCCTTTTTTACGCAGGTATGGAAATGGGCGGTATTCACGTGAAAGACGTCGACAATCCTTCTAAAAACTATCCGAAAGCTGTATTTATCGGTGCCTTGATCACCGTTGTAATCTTCGTACTAGGAACTTTTGCGTTGGGTATTATTATCCCAGAGAAAGACATCAATCTTACGCAAAGTTTATTAGTGGGATTCGACAATTACTTCAAGTACATTCATGCCTCATGGTTATCTCCAATTATCGCTATCGCTTTGGCATTTGGCGTATTAGCAGGAGTATTGACATGGGTCGCTGGTCCTTCCAAAGGTATATTCGCAGTTGGTAAAGCAGGTTATCTGCCCCCGTTCTTCCAGAAGACCAATAAGATCGGCGTACAGAAAAACATCCTTTATATCCAAGGAGCGGCTGTTACACTTCTTAGCTTATTATTCGTGGTAATGCCATCCGTACAAAGCTTTTATCAGATCTTATCACAGCTTACGGTGATCTTATATTTAATAATGTATATGTTGATGTTCTCCGGAGCGATCGCATTACGTTATAAGATGAAAAAGGCAGGTCGTCCTTTCCGTATCGGAAAAGGTGGCAATGGCTTGATGTGGTTGATCGGAGGTTTAGGATTCTGTGGTTCCTTATTAGCGTTCGTATTAAGTTTCATTCCTCCTAGCCAGATTTCTACAGGAAATAATACGGTTTGGTTCGCCGTTCTCTTCATCGGTGTAATTGTTGTCGTTGCGGCACCGTTTATTATCTATGCGTCTAAGAAAGCATCTTGGGTAGATCCGAACACTGAATTCGAACCGTTCCATTGGGAAGTAAAAAATGACGTATCCGAGACGAATACGACAAAAGCATAACACACATTCATCTCGATAATTACCTAGTCCGGGCTGCGAAAATATTGCAGCTCGGACTTTTTCGTAAAAATAGCACAGAATATTTACGTTTTATTATGTGTATTATAAAAATGTAATTATCTTTGCGATAGTATTCATAAAATAAAATATCAAAAGAACTATGGCACGTACAGTAGATTATTCAAAAAAGGCAGAGAAAATCAAAGAGCAAGTAGATGAATTAGTACAAGAATTAATGGCTGCTAAATCGGCTCCGGTAGTCTCCAAAAGAAGTTTAAAAGTAGCTGACATCAATTTCGAGAACGAGGATGTTAATACATTAATGCAAATACAAGCTCGCCTCGCTCGAGTTATCTTGGAGAAGAGCAAATAAGAAAAAACTCTGCTAAGGTTTTAATAAAAGCGCCTTTCCCGTCTTTAAGGATGTTTCGGGAAAGGCACTTTATTTTTCAGGTCTCGTGCGAACTTTCAAAGAAAAAGCTTATCTTTGAAAACCTAATCAATAACATGTATGGAACTAACACTCCCAACGAAAGTTAATGTGACACATCCCATCATGCTAGACACGAAGATATTAGTCGTGATCGGAGCGAACGGTGCGGGGAAAAGCTCTTTTGGCAGAGATTTATTGGAGAGATATGCGGGTCAAGCGAAAAGAATATCCGGTATACATGCCTTATTCATCAGCGATGACGAATCTAAATTATCGGCCTCCAATGAATTCGCACGTTTACAGTCTATGATCAAAGAACGACTGTTCATGCCACGTATTTCTGAATACGAGAAACTGATTTTGCAACTCCAGAGCGAGGAGTTCGAGGCGGCAGTCAATTTCAAGGAAGCCTGCAAGACTAATAACGAAGTAGATCCTCCGATCACCAAGATAGATATTATACAAGCGATCTGGGAAAAGATGTTTCCGCATAATCGTCTGATACGAAAGTCGGGATTTATCGAGCTTGTATCCACGGGGCGTGATTCAAATTCCTATACCGCCGGACGCATGAGCGATAGCGAGAAACTGGTGTTCTACTTGATTGGGGCCGCATTATGCGCATGCCCGAACGCCTTGCTCGTGATCGAAGAGCCGGAAACCCTTCTCCACAACTCCATAAAGAACCAGCTTTGGGACGAGATTGAGGCGATACGCCCGGACTGTACGTTTGTTTATCTCACACATGACATTGATTTCGCCACCTCCCGCTCCGACAGCAAACGGATCTGGATTCGTTCTTACGACGCAGATCATTCCGTATGGGATTACGAGTTGATCGAGAGTAATGAAAGTTTTCCAGAAGAAGTATATATGGAAATACTTGGCAGCCGGAAACCGATCTTGTTTATCGAAGGGACCGACACGAACAGTATCGACAGCAAGCTTTACCCCTTCATATTCCCCGATTATTTGGTGAAACCGATGGGTGGTTGCCAAAAAGTAATCGAGACAACCAAAGCGTTCGGCCAACTGAAAGACTTCCATACATTAGATAGCAAAGGTATCGTAGATCGTGATAGGCGTACGCAAGGAGAAATAAACTATCTACGGGAACAACATATTTATGTACCGGACGTAGCGGAAGTGGAGAACCTATTGATGATAGAGGATGTGATCAAGACGGTCGCCAAACGGTTGATGAAAGATCCGGACGATGTTTTCAAGCAAGTGAAAGAAAACGTAGTACGTCTTTTCCAAAAAGAACTGGATTCGCAAGTAATCCTTCATGCCAAACATCAAGTCCGTAAAAAACTGGAGACTACCGTTGATCGCAAGATAACGACGGTGGAGCAATTAACCGAACATGTAGAGAGTATCCGTCTGAACATCCATGCGGAAGAAATATACAAAAACATAAAAGAAGAGTTCGAGTCTTATATAGAAACGGAGAACTACAAAAGCATCCTCCGTGTTTATAATCAAAAAGGGATGTTACCACAGAGCCGCCTATGCGCGATCTGCGGTATCAGTAACAAAGAGAGTTATTTAAACCTGATTCTCTCCATATTAAAGGAAAACAAGGAGGATGCGGAAGCGATACGAAAGGCTATCAAACATTCATTGGGCACATAAAAAGTTTCTAAAAATGCGGGGAAAGTCCATAAAAAATTGTTCTTTTGCAAACTGTTTTATAACATTAATGGGCCAAAGCCCTATATATTAATTGTCATATGCGTACACCTACACTTCAATATCTTTACTTGCAAAAGCCGGTAACCATGATGGTAGTAATCTGTATTATATCTGTGTTACCTTGGATTGGCCTCGGCGACTTTTCCACCAAAGGGGAACCTCGGGAAGCGGCTGTAGCGATCTCCATGCTCGAGACAGGTAATTGGGTCTTGCCACAATCTTACGCGAACGAGTTCGCTTTTAAGCCACCGATGGCGCATTGGTTAATGGCTGCTTTCTCCTATCCACAGGGATATGTTTCCGAGTTCACCTCCCGCTTGCCATCGGCTTTAGCCTTTATTACCTTGATCGGGTTCGTATTGGTCTTTTTCGGTAAACGAATCGTAAAGTTTCAGGAGGCATTCATAGCGACCCTCCTATTGGTCACCTGCGTAGAGATACATCGGGCGGCCATGACGACTCGGGTGGATATGTTGCTCACTACTTTCATCGTCATAGGGCTTTTCCAGCTATATCGATGGGAAGATAAATTAGAGCTGAAAGGACTTCCCATATTCATACCTTTATTATTAGGATGCGCCGTTCTGACCAAAGGACCGGTAGGCGTAGTATTGCCCCTATTCGTATTCGGCATTTATCTATTAATGTTAGGTCAATACAGTTATCTCACCATATTCAAGACTTTATTATATGCGGGAATTTCCTCTTTATTCCTACCGATGTTGTGGTATACCGCTGCATGGAAGCAGGGTGGAGATGAGTTCCTTAATGTCGTATTAGCGGAGAATTTCGCTCGTTTCTTACACCTAAACACTCCTGAAATTTCCTATGATCTGGGGCATGAGAATGGTGTTTGGTACAATTTCATGACGTTGGCGGCAGGCTTTATACCTTGGACTATTTTCTTTTTCTTCTCTTTATTCGGGCTGAAACTTAGTAAGCCTGAGCAACCTATTAAAGAGATCTTAAAGAATACGTGGAAACGTATCCGCTCCATGGAAAAAGTTCGTTTATTTAGTTTGGTTGCTTTAGTCGGCATCCTTTTCTTCTATTCGATCCCTTCCAGTAAACGAAGCGTATATTTAATGCCGGCTTATCCGTTCATTGCCTTGTTCTTGGCTCAGTATGCCTTATATATTACAGAATACCGTACGAAAGTAACTCGGGTATTCGCTGCCTTTTTAGCTTCCGTAGTAAGTGTCGTCATGATAGCGATCTTGCTTACGGTATTCAGTATTATTGATCCTGTTGGTATCGTCGGTCAATATACACAAAACGCATCGACCTTGGACATGGTACAAATGGTATCAAAAGTATTAGTTCACCCCAGTACGCTTACGATCTGTATTATCTTCATAAATCTATTGATATTAGGAACGGTCTATTACCAGATGTTCAAGAAAATAAATATCAAGATTCTCTACGCTACGATAGCCTTGACATTCTCGGTTAATTTATTAATTGATGGTGTCATTATGAGAGGTATTCGTGAAGGGGATTCTTGCCGTGTTTTCGCTGAACGTATCCTGAAAGAATATCCATTGAATAAAAAGAATGTATATGTCGTAAATAACCTTCGGATTTATCGGAATCTGTACGGGTTAAACTTCTATATGGGAAATATCTTCCATGACTTCGATAAAGAAACACCCGCCAAAGGTTATTTCCTGATCGGAGAAAATGAGATGGAAAAGGTACTTTCCACATACGGGGATAAATATACCTTCCGTACACTGACTAAGTCAGATCAAACGTTCAGCGAGCTAAAACAAAAAATCGTGCTTAGCGAGTTCGAGTTGAAATAGAAATGTAATATCTAATAGTATACCATGAATAGTTCCTATATTTCCCCTTTCGCCAAGCCGGTCTACATCATGTTGAAACCGGTTGGTTCTGTTTGTAATTTGGCATGCGAGTATTGTTATTACCTTGAGAAAAGTAAGTTCTATCCGGACGTGAAGAATCACATCATGACGGATCAGATACTCGAGAAGTTCATCAAGGAATACATGGAATGCCAAACCATGCAAGAAGTCTTGTTTACATGGCATGGAGGCGAGACGCTGATGCGGCCGATCAGCTTCTATAAAAAAGCCTTGGAGTTGCAGCGTAAGTATGCGGGAGGACGGCAAATAGATAACTGTATCCAAACCAATGGTACCCTATTGAATGATGAGTGGTGCCAATTTTTCAAGGAAAATAATTTCTTGGTGGGTGTATCTATCGATGGCCCGCAAGAGTTCCACGACGAATACCGTAGGAACCGGCAGGGACTCCCCTCTTTCTATAAGGTGATGAAGGGAATCGAGTTGCTGAAAAAACATGGGGTAGAATATAACGCCATGGCCGTCGTGAATGATTATAACGTGGATTATCCGCTGGAATTCTATAATTTCTTCAAGGAACTGGATTGCCGTTTCATCCAATTCGCCCCGATCGTGGAGCGTATCGGCCGGCACAAGGAAGGTACCAAGCTATCTTCTCCCGAGGAACAAGACGCTGCGATCGAGCTAGCTCCGTTCTCGGTAGATAGCGAGAAATGGGGGGATTTCCTTTGCGCCTTGTTCGACGAGTGGCTGAAAGAGGATGTCGGCAAGTTCTACATCCAATTATTCGATTCCACCTTGGCCAACTGGGTAGGCGAGCAACCCGGGGTCTGCTCCTTGGCCCGCCATTGCGGTCACGCCGGGGTAATGGAGTTCAATGGCGACGTATATGCTTGCGACCATTTCGTATTCCCGGAATACAAACTCGGGAATATCCAAACAAAGACATTAACGGAGATGATGTACAGTCCGGTACAACAAAAGTTTGGAACGGATAAAGAAGATAAGCTCCCTACGCAATGCAAGGAATGCGAATATCTTTTCGCTTGCCATGGGGAATGCCCGAAAAACCGGTTCCTCCATACGCCGAATGGAGAACCGGGACTAAATTATCTATGTAAGGGATACAAGAAATTCTTCAAGCACGTAGCTCCTTACATGGATTTTATGAAAAAAGAGTTATTGAATCAACGTCCACCCGCAAACGTGATGGATTGGGCTAAACAACAACAACATGAATATTAACAGACGTGATTTCATTAAAACAGGAAGTATGGTTATGCTTGGAACATTAGCGGCTCCTTCCCTACTAGGAAGTTGCACCGGTAGTGAGAGTGATAAAGCAGCCGGTATTTCATTCGCCATGAATTATTTCAAGGTGAGTGAGGGGGATTTGAGGAAAGTATTGGCAGCAGCCTTGGAGAAAGGCGGGGATTATGCCGATTTGTTTTTTGAGCATTCATACAGGAACAACGTGGGGTTGCAGGATGGTGCCGTAAACCGTGCCTCATCTAACATCGATTTTGGGATGGGCGTACGTGTTTTGTCCGGCGACCAAACGGGATATGCCTACGTGGAGAACGTCAGCTTGGACGAGATGCTGAAGGCGGCTCGTACGGCCGCACGGATCGCCACCGGATCAGCGAATACCGCTCCTATCAACTTAACGGAAGAAAAGCATACGAACAATTTCTATAGCGTACAAACACCTTGGGACGAGATAGCCATTAATGACAAGATGCCTTTCTTGCAGAAACTGAACGATCAGATCTTCGCCAAGGACAAGCGGGTCACCAAGGTGATGGCCTCTTTGGGAGACACGACCTCTCATATCTTATTCTGTAACTCGGAAGGGCAGATTTATTACGATTATCGCCCGATGAGTGCTTTGAGTGCCGTCTGTATTATGGAGGATAACGGGAAGATCGAGAACTCGTACGCCGCACGGGCTTTTCGTATGGGAGCGGAATTCCTGACGGACGACCTGATCGACGAGCTTGCCCAAGAGGCGGTGGATAAGACCTCTATCTTATTTCAGGCGATCAAGCCTAAAGGCGGGGAAATGCCCGTTGTCATGGGTGCCGGTGGCTCTGGCATCTTATTGCACGAGGCGATCGGCCATGCTTTCGAGGCAGATTTCAACCGTAAGAACACCTCTATTTTCTCTGATCAACTGAACAAGAAAGTTTGTAACGAGCATATCAACGTGGTGGACGACGGCACGATTCCTTTCAACCGGGGCTCGGTCAATATCGATGACGAGGGTGTGGACGGACAAAAAACCTATATCGTACGGGAGGGAGTCTTGACCAGTTATCTGCACGATCGTATCAGCGCGAAACATTACGGCATCCCCTCTACGGGCAATGGCCGCCGGGAGTCTTTCCGTCAGATGCCTATCCCCCGTATGCGTGCCACTTATATGGAAGCGGGAAACGTGACGGAAGAGGAGATCATCTCTACCGTAAAGAAAGGTATCTATGCCGCCAACTTCACGAACGGGCAGGTACAGATCGGCGCGGGCGATTTTACCTTCTTCGTGAAGGATGGTTACTTGATCGAGAACGGCAAGCTTACCCAACCTATCAAGGATATCAATATCATCGGTAACGGCCCGAAAGCGTTGGCGGATATCACGATGGTGGGTAATAATTATAAAATGGATAACGGCACATGGACCTGCGGTAAGGATGGACAGTCTTGCCCGGTAACCTGCGGTATGCCGTCGGCTTTAGTCAGCAAACTTACAGTAGGAGGAGAAAACTAATATGATAACAAACGAAAATAAGAAATTGGCTCAATGGGCCATGGAATATGCCTTGAAGAATGGTTGCCAATCTTCACGTGTCACGCTTTACAATGGTTCCAGCAGTTCGTTTGAGATACGGGATATGAAAATAGACCGTCTGCAACAGGCGTCCGAGAACAGCATGGTGGTTCATTTGTTCGTGGACGGCCGTTACGGCTCCTACTCTACCAATCGCTTGGATAAGAAAGAGCTGGAGAAGTTCATCAAGGATGGTATCGCCGCCACTCGTTTCCTCGCCGAGGACAAGGCTCGCACGCTGCCGGACGCTTCCTTGTATTATAAAGGTGGGGCGGCGGACTTGCGATTGGTCGACCCGAATTTCGACTCCGTGCAACCGGACGACAAGGTAGCGTTGGCCATGAGCGTCTGTGAGGAGATCATGGGCAAGGACGACCGGATCATCTCCGCCAACGCTTCCTACAGCGACGAGAAGGACTTTAAGTACATGGTAGCCAGCAACGGTTTCGAAGGCGAGGCTTCCGGTTCCTCTTATGGCTTGGTGGGGAGTGTCAGCATCCGTGGGGAGGGCGACGCCCGTCCCGAGTCTTATTGGTACGACTCTTCCTTGTATTATGACGAGCTGGTGAAGACCGGTATCGGTACGAAAGCGCTGGAACGGGTGCTTCGAAAACTGGGACAGCGGAAAGTGGCGTCCGGTAAATATACCATGATCGTGGATAACATGAACTCCAGTCGTCTGCTTTCTCCAGTAATCGGAGCCATTTACGGTTCCTCCATCCAGCAAAAGAACTCTTTCTTGTTGGATAAGATCGACCAAAAGGTAGCGAGCGACAAGATGACCTTGATAGATGAGCCTCATTTGGTAAAGGCTTCCGGCGCACGTTATTTCGATAGCGAGGGTGTTGCCACGAAACGTCTTCCGGTATTCGAGCAGGGTATATTGAAAACGTATTATATCGATACGTATTCCGCCAACAAGATGGGCATGGAACAAACGATCGGCTCTCCCTCGATTCTTACCATGCGGAATGGTGATAAGGATCTGGACGGATTGATCGCCTCTATCGACAAAGGTATATTGGTGACCGGCTTCAACGGTGGAAACTGCAATAGCACGACTGGCGATTTCTCGTATGGCGTGGAAGGTTTCTTGATCGAGAGAGGCAAGCTATCCCAACCGATCTCCGAGATGAACGCCACGGGTAATATGCTCTCCCTATGGAGTAACCTAGCGGAAGTCGGAAACGACCCCCGCCTATCCTCCAGCTGGCGAATCCCTTCCTTGCTTTTCAATGGGGTTGATTTTAGCGGATTATAAAAAGTAATACAGAACATTAAGAGAAGGCGGAATATTTTTGAAGTCCGCCTTCTTTATTTGTATATCCATAAAAGATTACCTATATTTGCGCTTAGATATTAAATAATCAAAATCAAAAATTATGAGGAATTTCGGAAAGTCAGAAACGATATCCACCAAAGAAAAGCTTGGAGACTTTTTCATAGACATTGCCAAGTTGGTTTTCGCAGGAGTGGTATTAAGTACCTTATTGGATTTAACGGAAGATAAGATATTGATACTGATATTAGGAATCATATCTACAGTCATCATGTTAATTATGGGATTTGAGTTATATAAAAGAACAAGGAGGTAATATATGGAACCTGCAATAATATTATTTAGCTTTTTAATTGTAGTAGGAATTGTCGGTATAGCGATATTGCGTTATCAGGATTGGAAATACAAGAAACAACATCCGGAAGAACAAGAATAAAAGAAGCCGGAACCGCTAAACACAGTTCCGGCTTCTTTGTTTTTCCTTACACCAAATTATAGATCGCTATAAAATGGCAAACCGTTCCCCCGAGAACGAATAAATGCCATGCGGAATGCATATATTTATATTTATCCAGAAAGAAGAAAATCGTTCCTAAGGAATAGAACAAGCCTCCTCCGATCAGCCAATATAAGACATACATCGAATCCGTACGCTGGAAAACATCGATCAAAGGTTTGAAAGCGATAATCACCACCCAACTCATCAGCAGATAACAAACCGTTTTCAGATTATCCTTTTTCTTCATCCGACGGAAACTAAACCATACGCCGATAACCGCGGCCAGCCAAACCGTAATAAATAATCCCCAGCCCCAGAAACCCTCGTCGCGGAGAGCCACCAAGGTAAATGGCGTATAAGTACCTGCGATATGCAAATAAATAGCGCTATGATCCCAACGGCGCAACTGGCATTTTCGCTTGGGATCGGAAGCGGCGTGGTAAAAGGTAGAGGTCACATACGAGGAAGTCATGCACAACGCATAAACGGCGAAACTACCGATCACCCACGGATCACCTATACGAATCCCGGCGATCATCAAAACGATAATCGCTGTTAAGCCGAACAACATGCCCGCGCCATGCGTAAGCACATTCGCTACTTCCTCACCATGAGTCTGTCTTTGTTTTCTCATCCATCCGATCGCTACGACTACAAGGCGCTAGCCTTGAAACCGGCCTCCGATACGGCGGAAAGAATGGTCTCCGCCGGAAGATCGGTTGTTATAGTCAATGTTTTATCCGGGGATTTCAAGTCGATCGACCATGCGTCCTCTTTTACTAATTTATTCAACTTAGCGCCGATAGCCGCCACGCATCCGCCACATTTAGCGTTTGTCTTAAATTTTAATGTTGCCATATCTCTACTTATTATTTAAAGTTTACTCCATTTCAACCGTAAGCTATTTAATACCACCGACACGGAACTGAAAGCCATCGCGGCGCTCGCCAACATCGGGTTCAGTAACAGTCCGTTCACCGGGAATAAGACACCCGCCGCCAATGGGATTCCGATCAAGTTATAGATAAATGCCCAGAATAAATTCTGGTGGATCGAGCGAACCGTACGTTTCGACAAGCGGATCGCATCCGGCAATAACATCAAATCCGAAGTAATCAACGTGACCATCGCCACATCCATGGCGATATCCGTTCCCTTACCCATCGCAATGCTCACATCCGCACGGGCTAAAGCTTGCGAGTCGTTGATACCATCCCCAACCATAGCCACTTTCCTTCCGGCGGCTTGCAAGGAACGGATATACTCCTCCTTATCGCTCGGCAAGACATCTGCCTTATAATGACGGATATCCAGCATGGCCGCAACGGTCTCGGCGGTCCGTTTTCCATCGCCGGTCAATAAATGAACCTCGATACCCATTTCTTTCAAGGCCTCTACCGCCTCTCCCGACGTAGGTTTCAACCGATCCGAAATAGCCATGACCGCAAGCAATTCCGATTCCCAACCGTAATAAACGATACTCTTGCCATCCTCTTCCCACCGGATGATTTCCCGCCCAGCCTCGGGCGGAACCATCGCCTTGAAGGTTTCCAAAAAGCCTTTGCTTCCTACCCAATACGTCACGCCATGTACCTGCATTTGGATACCACGCCCCGTTACGCTCTCGAAACTATCAGCGTCGATCTCCGCAGCCTCCGTTCCTTTCAACCATGAGAGGATAGCGGACGCCAAAGGATGCTCAGACTTCATCTCGGCGGTATAAAGGATATCCAGCATATCCCGGCTCGCCTCCGATATCCAGAAAGAGTCTGTCACCTCGGGCACGCCCTCGGTCAAGGTCCCGGTCTTATCCAGCACGACGGTATCCACCTTACAAAGGTTTTCCAAGGCAAAAGCGTCTTTGATCAATATATGATGCTCGGCGCCTTTACCCATCCCGACCATCAAGGCAGTTGGCGTAGCAAGTCCCAACGCGCAAGGGCAAGCGATCACCAATACCGATACCGCCGATAAGAGAGCGTACGAGAAGTACCCGCTTCCTCCTACTACCAGCCAGACGATAAAAGTGAGTATCGCCAATCCGACAACGATCGGTACAAATATACCACTTATTTTATCAACGATACGCTGCACAGGTGCCTTACTTCCTTGAGCGGCTTGTACCATCTGTACGATTTGCGATAATACGGTAGCGCTCCCCACCCCGGTCGCCTCCATCAAGAAAGCGCCCTTTTGGTTGATCGTCCCGGCCAAGACCCGGTCACCTTGTGATTTCACGACAGGGATCGGCTCGCCACTCAACATGCTCTCATCCACGGAAGAGGAACCTTGAGACACCGTGCCGTCCACCGGGATCTTCTCACCGGGACGGACACTGACAAGATCTCCCACCCGCAAGAACGAGATAGAGACCTCTTCCTCCTGTCCATCCCGCACACGACGGGCGGTTTTAGGCTGCAATCCCATCAAGCTCTTGATAGCGGAAGAAGTGCTGTTCTTCGCCCGCTCCTCCAGAAGTTTACCCAACAGAACGAACGCTATGATCACGCCGGATGCCTCATAATAAACATGCGGCTCCAATCCTTTCTCATACCAGAACCGCGGATATACGGTATTGAAGAAACTGAACAGGAAAGCGATCGAGGTACTCAACGCCACCAACGTATCCATATTGGCGCTACCGTGCAACGCATGGCGCACGCCGTTCACGTAGAACGACCGCCCGAACACGATCATAATCACCAAGGCCAGCGCCATCATGATCCAGTTACCGCCGGGCGTATGCATAAACACCATTCCCAGCAGGGCCAGCGGAATGGAAAGTACCCACGCCCCGATCGTATTCCGGCGTAGCTTCCGGTAATGCTCTCGTGCCATCTCTTCCTGTACCGCCGTCGGATCCTCTACCTCCACGACCAAATCGTATCCGGCCTCCTGCACGGCCTCTCTCATTTTCTGAGGAGTAATCAAGGATGGATGGTATTTGACGGAAAGCGTATTCGCCGCGAAATTCACCGATGCCTCCTCCACGCCGGGAAGTCCCTTCACCGTATTCTCTACGTTATTGGCACATACGGCACAACTCATCTCGAGAACCGGTAGTATAATTGTCTCCAAATCTTTCATAGATCGTATCACCTGTTTAGTTATATATAAATGAATAACAAAGATACGATAAATATGATTGCAACCAGATTGCAAACTTTACGAAACAGTATTTACGTACGTTAAGAAACCTAGGAACTTAATAGATTTATTTGAGAAATATGACTATTATTTAACAGGGAAATACCCGACATTTGTAACGATTTTCAAACCAATTACTAAAACTTAATAACAATATGATTCTAGACTCACTTGAGAACTCTAAGCGGATCGAATGTATCCATCCGCTGTTTAAGCAGGCTTTTGACTATGTTAAGTCTACTGATTTTTCAAAAATGGAAGATGGTAAATACGATATAGCGGACGCTGGTTTCACGGTTAGCATCGCCAGCCTCTTCGGAAAGGAGAAGTCGGAAGCGGCCATCGAGACCCACAAGAAATTTATCGATATCCAATTCCCCTTATTGGGCGTAGAGAAAATCGGATGGAAACCGGGAGATCAATTACTAGAGGAGTCCGTTCCATACAACGAGGAGCAAGATATCGCCTTTTATATCGACAAACCTACCGCCTATACGAAAATCTATCCCGGACAATTCGCCATTTATTTCCCGGAAGACGGGCACGCCCCGGGTATCGGCCAAGGGAATATCCGGAAGGTGGTTATCAAGATCCCGGTCCAATAGTATCGAATACCCTATTTGTTCCGCAAGAATAACCAGCTGAATACTTATATATTCTATATCGGATCTACTTCTATTCTACAAACCACGGCGTGGTCTTTGTAAACCACGCCATGATCTGTAAAGACCACGCCGTGGTTTATAGGATTCACGACGAGAATCAAGGAATAGATACAGATACGATTATCTTTATTCATAAGAAGATTTCCCTATTCAACCGTATATTCGCATATATGCGTTTGTAATACTTTATTCACCTCAAATCCACTTAAATCTCGTAAATTCTTGTTACCTTTGATGCCCGGTACAAAATAAAAGTAATACAAAGGAAGATGATTTCAGAAGAATTGAAGAACGACCTAAAGATAAAATGGGATCGGATGAGAGATGGTATGGCGAAGATGGATATGGATGCCTGTTTGCTTACCGTAGATGTAAATCTTTATTATACGACAGGACAAATCTATAGTGGTTATTTTTATTTGCCGGTAGACGGTGAGCCGTGGTTCCTAATCAAGCGACCGAACGGGCTTTCAGGACATCAAGTGGAATACATCCGTAAGCCGGAAGACATCCCACCCTTATTTGCGGAACGAGGGATTAAGATGCCCAAAAAGCTCTTGTTAGAGGCAGATGAGTTGACTTATAATGAATACATCCGTTTAGATAAGGTATTCCAACCGGAGGAGGCCGGTAACGCCACCGCTTTCATGCGAAACCTTCGCCGGGTAAAAACCCCTTGGGAGATCGGGCAATTCCGTATCGCCGCCCGCAAGCACGAGGCTACTTATAGCGAGATCCCGGAATGCTTCCGTCCCGGTATGACAGACTTGGAGTTTCAGTACGAGATCGAGAAACGTATGCGCAAGAACGGCTCGATCGGTCTTTTCCGTGCTTTCGGAGCCAATATGGATATCTATATGGGTAGTATTCTCGCCGGGGAAAACGCCGAGACCCCATCCCCTTTTGATTTCGCTTTGGGCGGAGGCGGCATAGACGCTTCTTGTCCGCTAGGCGCTAACGGTACTTTATTAAAAGAAGGTACCGCTATCATGGTGGATATGGCCGGCAATTATACGGCTTATATGACGGACATGACCCGTGTCTTCTCCGTAGGCCGCCTGACGGAGGAAGCTTATCGGGCGCATCAAGTGGCCCTTACGATACAGCAGGAGGTAGAAAACGCTACCCGTCCGGGAACCGCTTGTTCGGATTTATATAATATAGCGGCGAATATCGCTAAGAAAGAAGGTCTTTCGGCTAACTTTATGGGAACCGAGCAACAGGCTAAATTCGTAGGACATGGCATCGGTATACAGATCAATGAGCTACCCGTGCTTACCCCGCGCTCGAAAGAGGAGCTTTTACCGAATATGGTGTTCGCCTTGGAGCCCAAATTCGTGATCCCGGGTGTCGGTGCCGTGGGTATCGAGAACAGTTTCCTTGTAACGGAGACGGGCGTGGAGAAGTTGACACGGTTCAACGAGGAGATCATCCCACTTGGAAATTAAGATTTAATAGAAGAACTTGTTATACATTATTAAATTAAAGCACATGAAAAAAACATTAGCTTTTCTACTTTTGCTGGCTATTATCATTATGCCGGCCAATGCCATGGAAAAGGAGAACGTGAAGCCTGTCAAGAACGTGATTCTCTTAATCCCGGACGGAACCTCATTGGCGACTATCTCTATCGCCCGTTGGTTGCAATGGTACCAAGATCCCAGCAAACCGAAATTGAACATCGACCCGTATTTGTGCGGAACGGTGCGTACGCATTCTTCTAACGCCCCTATCGGCGACTCCGCTCCTACTACATCATGCTACATGACCGGACAGCCGAGCCGTACGGGTTATGTATCCACTTACCCGGAGAACGACGGTGATAACGATATCTACCCGACCGACCCGGCCCGTGCCTTCCAACCGCTTACCACCGTATTGGAGGCTGGCAAGATGTTGCAGGGCAAAGCTACAGGATTGGTTTTCACTTGCGAATTCCCGCACGCTACCCCGGCGGACTGCTCCGCTCATAGCTACAATCGTGGTAAATACGACTGGATCGCTCCGCAGATGGTTCATAATGATATCGATGTCGTTATCGGTGGTGGAGTTTCTATCCTTACAAAGGATATGGAAGATTATCTATTGGCGAACGGATACAATGTTTATAAAAATGACTTGAAAGGTATGCGTGCCGATAATAATCAGAAGATGTGGGCTTTATATGGCAACAAGGAAATGGCTTACGATATCGACCGCAATCCGGAAGAGCAACCTTCTATCGAGGAAATGACTCGTAAGGCGATCGACAAATTATCCAAGAACCCGAATGGCTTCTTCTTAATGGTAGAAGGCAGTAAGGTAGACTGGGCCGCTCATGGAAATGACCCGGTAGGTATGGCTACCGATTTCTTGGCATTCGATCGTGCCTGCGGTGCCGCATTGGAGTTCGCACGCAATAACGGCGAGACTGCCGTTGTCATCGTACCCGACCACGGAAACAGCGGTATCAGCTTAGGTAGAAGAGATTGTAAAGGTTACGATAAATTGACGAAAGATCAATTGTTCCACCAATTCTCCCTGTATAAATTGACCGCCGAGGGTTTCGCCAACAAGGTAAACAGCGTTCCTAACTCAGAAGTGCAGAACGTATTCCGCACCTACGCCGGCTTCGAGCTGACTCCGGAAGAGATGAACGCATTGAACAATTGCAAAGATTATAAGAATAGCCCGATACCGGAAGACCAACGCAAACCGGAAGATAATTCCTCCATGTACAGTGGCTCGTTAACCGGATTGATGGCGCATATCATCACTTCCCGCACTTGCTTCGGTTTCACGACCGGCGGCCATACGGGCGAGGAAGTATTCCTTGCCGCTTACCATCCGCAAGGAACCTTACCCATAGGTATGAATACGAACATCGAGCTGAATGAGTACTTATGCAATTTGTTCGGATTGACACACGATAACTTGGAAAATCTTACAAGCAAGAACTTCGCACGCCACACGGACGTATTCGAGGATTACACTTGCGAGATCGTCCCTGCCGCCGACGAGAAAGGTTCTCCAACCTTGATCGTTAAGAACAAGAAAGATAAGAAAAAACAGCTAACGATCACCCCGTTCTCCAATATCGTGAAGTCCGGGAAGAAAGGCCAAGATGAGATACGGTTAAACTCTGTCGTCGTTTATGTCGATAAAAATAACACGTTCTATCTTCCGGCAAGTCTAGTTGATTTCTTAAAATAAAATCTAAAGCGGAGGCCCTTCGGTCTCCGCTTTTTTTATACATTCGCGTACATAAGACAGAATATACACAACCTATGAAAAGTAAAAGTTTAGTTTCTATCGATCAATGTTCCAAAGAGGACATTCTTCGTATTCTGGATAACGCAAGGAAGTTTGAGGAGAATCCGAATCGGAAATTACTGGAAGGCAAAGTCGCCGCCACCCTGTTCTTCGAGCCCTCTACACGTACGAGACTGAGTTTCGAGACAGCCGTAAACCGTTTAGGTGGACGGGTGATCGGTTTCTCGGACGCTTCCACGACTAGTTCCTCCAAGGGCGAAACCTTGAAAGATACGATCTTGATGGTAAGCAATTACGTGGACTTGATCATTATGAGACATCATCTGGAAGGAGCCGCCCGCTATGCTTCCGAGGTGACGGATGTCCCTATCATCAACGCTGGTGACGGGGCGAACCAACATCCCTCGCAAACCATGCTGGACCTGTATTCCATCCGCAAGACACAAGGCAAGCTGGATAACCTCACCATCACGATGGTCGGCGATTTGAAGTATGGCCGTACGGTTCACTCCTTGATCGTGGGAATGTCTCACTTCCATCCGACCTTCCACTTCGTCGCGCCGAACGAGCTGCGCATGCCGGACGAGCAAAAGAACTTCTGCGACAAGCACGGACTCAAATACGAGGAGCATACCGATTTCACGGAAGATATCATCAACCAGACGGATATCCTTTATATGACCCGTGTACAACGTGAGCGTTTCACAGACTTGGAAGAGTACGAGCGGGTAAAGAACGTGTATATCCTGCGTAACGACATGCTGAGAAACAGCCGTGAGAACCTGCGTATCTTACATCCGCTACCCCGTGTGAATGAGATAGCTTACGATGTAGATGACAATCCAAAGGCTTATTACATCCAGCAGGCACGCAACGGGCTGTTCGCACGCCAAGCTATCATTTGCGAAGTTTTAGGTATATCTATCGACGAATAAAAACGAAGTTTTATGTCAGCAGAAAAGAAAAAAGAGTTGCAGGTAGCCGCTTTAGAGAACGGTACCGCCATAGACCATATTCCTCCCAGCCAATTATTCAAGGTAGCCTCTTTACTGGGACTGGAGAAAATGAACAATACGATCACGATCGGCAATAATTTCCATAGCAACAAGATGGGATGCAAGGGTATGATCAAGATCGCCGACAAGTTTTTCGAGGAGGACGAGATCAACCGTATCGCCATGATCGCCCCGAATATTATATTGAACATTATCCGTGATTATGAGGTTGTAGAGAAGAAGACGGTTACTTTACCCGACGAGCTGATTGGCTTGGTCAAATGTAACAATCCGAAATGTATCACCAATAATGAGCCGATGCTTTCCCGCTTCCACGTGATCGACAAGGAGAAGGGAACCATTAAATGTCATTATTGCGAACGTAAGATTAATAAAGAAGACATAATCATTAGATAATTGAAAATTAAGAATTGAGAATTGAGAATTAGCTTTACGGAATCTTTAATTCTCAATTCTCAACTTTCAATTATAAAAACGCAGTTTTTATTATGAAGCACGATTGGAAACCGGGAACCATGATCTATCCATTGCCAGCCGTAATGGTGAGTTGTGGAAATGAGCCTTCCGAGTACAATATAATAACAGTCGCATGGGTCGGTACGATTTGTACGAATCCGGCGATGTGCTATATATCCGTACGTCCGGAACGATTCTCTTATCCGATCTTGAAGAAGAATATGGAATTCGTCATCAACTTGACGAATCGTGAGCTGGCCTACGCCACGGATTGGTGCGGGGTAAACTCAGGGAAAGACCATCATAAATTCGAGGAGATGAAGCTCACTCCCGGAAAAGCGACCGTCGTTAACGCCCCTACGATAGACGAGTCTCCGCTTTGTATCGAATGCCGGGTAAAAGAGGTAATCGCTCTCGGAAGTCATGATATGTTTATCGCTGATGTCGTAAACGTACAGGCCGATGACCGATATCTAGACCCAGAGACAGGGGCTTTTGATATGCAGAAAGCGGATCTTTTGGCTTACTCGCATGGTAAGTATTACGGGTTAGGTGAATTTGTCGGTAAATTCGGCTGGTCCGTGAAAAAGAAAAAATAACGGTATGAAAAAAGTCTACCTTATAGGAGCGTTGCTATCTTTCGGTCTGTTAGCAGAAGCCCAGAGCTTCATGCGTTTCGAGGACAAGGCATTCAACTTTGGAGCCAAAGTAGGATTCAACGCCACTTTCCCAGTCATAAACTCCCTTTCCATCAATGGGAAGGAAGCGGAGAATATAGACATCGAATATAAGGTAGGTTATCTGGCCGCGGTCTTTTGCCGGGTCAATATCGAACGGTTCTTCCTCCAGCCTAGTTTCTCATGGCATCGTTCTGAGGGAAATATCCGTTTTTCCATACCTCAAAGTTTGCCGGAAAATAATATGATGTCCAATACATCGGCAACTACCGACCTCTTGATGATGAAAACCAGTTCCTTAGAGGTTCCCATAATGGTAGGCTATAACCTAGTGAAGAAAGGGCCTTACGGACTTAGCCTTATGGTCGGCCCCAAATTAAAATACAACTATAAGATCGCCTATACGGTAGAGTCTTCCACCACGCATGTAGAATACGTGAATGACAACACCCCGTTCGGAGTCAATATCGCTACGGGCGTAGGGGTTAGCATCGGACGGCTATTCTTCGACTTTGTCTATGAGTTCGGATTGAATCAAGTGGAATCCGATTTCGAGAAAGTCAACAACCCGGTTCCCGAGATTAATTATGATATCAATATTGACAAGCGAACGAACGTGATGAGTATCTCACTCGGCGTACTCTTCTAAAAAGACATTTTACCCATTTTTCAAGTACTTGACCAAAACCTTATCGATCCGGGCGCCATCCATATCTACGATCTCGAACTCAAAGTCCAGCCACTTTAATTTCTCACCCGTCTTCGGTACACGTTCCAATATCTCTAGGATCAAGCCGCTCAAGGTATTATAATCATGCTCGGCATACAAATCCTCCATGTCGAAATATTCCAAGAAATCATAGAAAGAATATTGGCCGTCCACCAACCAAGTACCATCCTCACGTTGTATGATCTCGGACTCCTCTCCGACTTCCGGTACTTGTCCGATTAAGCCTTCCATAATATCCTTCAAGGTTACGATACCTTGGATACCTCCGAACTCATCCGTAACGAGTCCATATTTCACGTGTGTCTGCTTGAAAGATTCCAAGGCATTATATACGCTCTGGTTCTCGGGAACGAACTGTGCCGGGCGAAGTACTTGGTTGATCGAGAAATCCGGTTGATCGATCCTTCCGAACAAATCTTTCAGATAAACGACTCCTACTATATTATCGAACTTCTCTGAAGCCACGGGATATATATTAAATAAGTTCTCCTCCACTTTCTCCCGAATCTTCTCCGTACTATCCGTCACATCCAGCCAAACCAGCTCGCTACGATGCGTCATGATAGAACCCACGTTACGGTCTCCCAGATTAAAGACCCGCTCTACGATGTCCTGCTCTACCTCTTGCACCTCGCCACCGTCGAAGCCCTCTTTCACGATCGCCTTGATTTCTTCCTCTGTTACCCTATTTTCCTCTTTCGTATCCACACCCGTCATCTTCACAGCCAACGCCGTACTCTTTGAAAGTAGCCAAACAAAAGGAGAGGATATCAAGGAAAGAAAATTCATGGGTTTAGCAACTAACATAGAGACCTTCTCGGCACACCCCATGCCGATCCGCTTCGGTACCAACTCTCCGAATATAAGTGTAAGATACGTCACGATAATAACGATCGTCGTTTTAGCGATCCCCAACGCATACGGTTCTAGGGCCGGTATTTGCGCTATTATAACAGCGAAATTATGAGCTAACGCCTCGCCAGAGTACAAACCGGTCAAGATACCGATCAAGGTAATTCCGATCTGGATGGTTGAGAGAAACTTATCCGGCTCATTTGCCAGCTTCAAAGCAGTGCCCGCAGATTTATTACCACGTTTCGCTTCGGTTTCCAACCTAGCCTTCCGGGCTGAGACCAAGGCGATTTCCGACATCGCAAGAATTCCATTCAGTAAGATAAGGCCAATAATAATGACTATTTCCATTAATTAATTTATAGTTTGATTATGCTGCGAAGATATATAAATACTTTAATATATAAAACAAGACACCTAAGTGTCTGCGCTTACATTTAACTAAAAAACCTTACGAATCCCTTGCGGTTTCAAAAGAAAGGCGTACTTTTGCATGACAAATACAAAGTGTGATTAGAAATGCTCGATAAAATTAAGGCTCTGCTTCAAGAAGTAGAGAATATGAAAGCGGCAAATGCCGAGGAACTAGAAGCTTTACGTATAAAGTATCTCAGCAAAAAAGGCGAGATATCGGCGTTGATGAATGATTTCCGTAATGTAGCGGCTGATCAAAAACGTGAGGTTGGCAAATACTTGAACGAACTAAAGGAAACAACCCAGAGCAAGATCAACGAATTAAAAGAAAGCTTTGAGAATGTACAGACCGCAAACGATGATATCGATTTGACTCGTACGGCTTACCCGATCGAACTAGGCACTCGTCATCCTCTATCACTTGTAAAGAAAGAAATTTGCGATATATTCGGACGGTTAGGATTCAGCATCGCTGAGGGACCGGAAATCGAGGACGATTGGCATGTCTTCTCTTCCTTGAATTTCGCCGAGGACCATCCTGCCCGCGATATGCAAGATACGTTCTTTATCCAGCATAACCCGGATGTATTGCTTCGCACACATACTTCTTCCGTACAGACCCGAGTAATGGAAAAGCAAGAACCGCCTATCCGTATCATCTGTCCGGGACGTGTATATCGTAATGAGGCTATCTCCTATCGTGCTCACTGTTTCTTCCATCAAGTAGAAGCGTTATATGTAGATAAGAACGTCTCATTCGCCGACTTGAAACAAGCCTTGTTGTTCTTCGCCAAGGAAATGTTCAGTCCGGATACAAAAATTCGCTTGCGTCCTTCTTACTTCCCGTTCACGGAGCCATCCGCCGAGATGGACATCTCCTGCAACATTTGTGGAGGTAAGGGTTGCCCCTTCTGTAAAGGAACCGGTTGGGTAGAGATCCTCGGTTGCGGTATGGTAGACCCGAACGTGCTTGAGAACTGCGGTATCGATAGCAAGGTTTATTCAGGCTACGCGTTGGGAATGGGTATCGAGCGTATTACCAATTTGAAATACCAAGTAAAAGACTTACGCATGTTCTCGGAAAACGATGTTCGTTTCTTGAGACAGTTTGAGTCGGCCAATTAAATTGAAAACCTAAATCATTTACCATCTCCCCGGGCCTTAACCTAGCCCGGGGGAAACACACTAGGTTGATTATGATAAAGGTTTTTCTTTTAATAATAGGAGGAGCTATCGGATCTGCGCTACGGTTCGGAGTTTCTACGTGGGTGCAACGATCGATGCTTTACTCCTTTCCTTTTGGTATCTTGTCGGTCAATGTGATCGGCTCCTTTTTAATCGGCTTCTGCTGGAGTATAGCGGAAGCCTATAATTTTTCTATCAATACAAGAGCTTTCCTATTCACTGGTCTTTTCGGTGGTTTCACGACTTTCTCTTCTTTCGCTCTCGACACGATGGTACTTATGCGTACCGGAGAATACAAGATGGCACTACTCAATGTACTTGCCAGTAATATCCTTGGTTTGATAGCGGTCTTCCTTGGGATCATACTTGGGAAGAATATCATTGCAATGATCAAGTAAATAAATAAAAAAAAACGGCACAAGTCAGTCATGACAAGGCCGTGTTATATCGAATAAAGCTGTTTCCAAATTATCTATTTACTAACCTCAAGAATACTTTCTTAGAAAAATAAGAAGGTAAAAACAGAATAAAGAAATACAGATACGAAGCCATCGGGGAATATCCGAGAACCGTTCTATAAACACGTAAATTATACTTTATGAGAGACCATTTATTCCGAGAGATAGAACTTGAGTGAATTCGGTAAATCGCCAATGGCTCTTTCAAGCCGTAAGCGACCTCACAACGCCTAAGTATGGTAAGCCATAACCCCCAATCTTGCCGTTTACGTAATTCCGGCATAAAGACCTTTCCCACTTTCTCCGTATCATAGACAGCGGTCAAGCAGCCAATCCCATCATCACACCGCATAGAGAAATAGGTCTCCCTTCTTTTTCCGATAACAATGCTGGAAATCTTGCCACTCTCGTCGCAAGTCATATACGAGGTATAAGATAAGGCACAATCCTTCTCTCGCATAAAAGCCAACTGTTTCTCCAGCTTCTCCGGACGCCATCGATCATCACTATCGCAAAAAGCGATAAATCGTCCTTTGGCCTCCGAGATAGAGCGATTCCGGCAAACACCCGCCCCACAATTCTTTTCTAACCGGAACAACTTAATACGGGAATCCCTTTGAATATACCGCTCTATGATCTCAACAGAACGATCCGTAGAGCAATCGTCGGTAATCAACAGTTCCCAATTAAGATAAGTCTGAGAAAGAATCGACTCAATGGTTTCCGCTATAAAAGACGAAGAATTATAAGAAGGAGTAATAATGGAGACCAAACCGAAATTATCCATAACTATTTTCCGATACATTCATAGGTAAAGCCTAGCTCACCCAATTCCTTTGCG
The DNA here is from genome assembly GCF_003434625.1 of Parabacteroides sp. AM17-47. NCBI lineage: Bacteria > Pseudomonadati > Bacteroidota > Bacteroidia > Bacteroidales > Tannerellaceae > Parabacteroides > Parabacteroides sp. AM17-47. The sequence goes on along the minus strand of NZ_QTLI01000009.1, from coordinate 18,197 downwards.
TCATAGATATTGCGACCATCCAGCAGCAAAGGTTGCCTCATCACTTTCTTGATCACGGCCCAACTTGGCAAGCGAAACTGTTTCCACTCGGTCAACAACAACAATGCGTCCGCATCGATTACCGCCTCATACATATCCTTCGCGTAAACAACCCGATCAGCAACTCTACGTTTGCACTCGCCTATCGCCACAGGATCAAACACCTTGACCACGGCACCCGCTTTCCGTAAAAGATCAATCATCACCAAAGAGGTAGCCTCACGCATATCATCCGTCTCCGGCTTGAAAGACAAGCCCCAGAGAGCGATCGTTCTCCCCTCCAAAGAGTCAAAATGTTTTCTAAGCTTCGTATAAAGGATCGTCTTCTGACGTTCATTCACCTCCTCCACGGCCTTTAGCACTCCCATCGGATAACCATTCTTTTCCGCCGTCTTGATAAGAGCCTTCACGTCTTTAGGGAAACAACTACCTCCATAGCCACATCCCGGATACAAGAATTTATTACCGATTCGACTGTCCGAACCGATCCCCTTCCGGACCATATTCACGTCAGCGCCAACCAACTCGCAAAGATTCGCTATATCATTCATGAACGAGATACGAGTAGCCAACATGGAATTAGCCGCGTACTTAATCATCTCCGCCGAGGGAATATCCGTAAAGATCACCCGGAAATTATTCAGGAGAAACGGACGATAGAGCTTGCTCATCATCTCCTTCGCCCTCTCCGACTCCACACCGACCACTACCCGGTCCGGACTCATGAAATCCTTGATGGCCGCACCCTCCTTCAAGAACTCCGGATTCGAGGCCACATCAAAGGGGATATCCATCCCACGTTTACTCAACTCCTCTTGAATCGCTGCCTTTACCTTCCGTGCCGTACCCACGGGAACCGTACTCTTGGTTACCAATACCGTATATTTCTTAATATATTGGCCAAACGTACGAGCCACCTCCAGCACATAACGCAGGTCGGCGCTACCATCCTCATCCGGTGGCGTACCCACGGCGCTAAAAACGATATCCACGTTATCCAGACAAGAGGCCAGATCCGTCGTAAAATGAAGTCTGCCTTCCTTGGAATTACGCAATACCATCTCTTCCAACCCCGGCTCATAAATCGGGATATTCCCCTCCAACAAGCCATTTATTTTCTCCCGGTTGACATCCACGCAAGTGACATCAACCCCCATCTCGGCAAAACAAGTCCCGGACACCAGGCCTACGTAGCCGGTGCCGACGATTGCGATATTCATAAGTTATAAGATTATATATTTCAGGAAATCTATAGAGAAGTCAAGTTTTGGTATACGTATATTACGCATATCAAGCCAAATGATATGCGATATTCAATTTTTTAAACTATTTACGGCAAAGAAGACAAGGATAGCCTCATGCTTTTCCCTCTATCAACGAAAGCAAGGTATTCAAATAATTATCAACAGAATCCATCAAGGGAAGAATCTCATTGGCATCCTTTCTTGCTATAACAAGGGCTTCCCGTTCTTCATCTGTTAGATTCATAGTTCTATACCATCTAATTCCACATTCTTGAAAAAAGGAGTACCTTTACGTTTCATCCATTCAGTAAAGGTATATAACTTAGTGCTAAAATATTCGCCAAATTGCCATCCTAGGTCGATTAAAGGATAGGCATAGGTATCAAAATCCGCAGAGGTTATCTTTTCCTTGTCCAACAATATTAGAATATCCCAATCCGATTCATCATGGACATCTCCACGGGCTTGCGAACCAAACAAAAAAACCTTTGTTCCAGCTGGCATCACTTGCTTTATCAAAGCCCTAAGAGAATATAATATATCGTCCTTCCTCATTGTTGTACAAAATAAACATATTATCATACGATCGATCATATTGATTTACAGCCATCGCACGATAGTTACCACCACAAATATACTTACTTTTAGCTAGGCCACAAATATTCTTCTTGATTTTTATCATATAAGACACCTTGCCTACATAGCCGGTACCGACAATGGCATTATATACAACCCCCGTTTTCCAGTACGAGGCGAATCAAAGCATAGGTACTTTCCAGAAGGGGATACTCTGGGATGTAAATCGCAAGCTATATGGCATTTAAAATCTTTCGTTTGAAACTCTTTGGGAGAATAGATACTTAGCAACAAATCCGCACTTTGAGTATTGATATCAGCCTTATAGATTTTTGCCATCCTATATTTATCCGGATAAGTATCCGCCACAAAAGACGTATCCGAGATAAAGGACTGATGACCATCCGAATTCAACACATCCCCTGCTATTATTTGATAATGATCTACATCTTTCATGTCATACAATACATGACAACTGTTACCATTTATAATGCAAGACGCTATCAATTGATTCCTGTTATTCCATACATAATGAGAACCGGACTCTTGAGTAGGTAAGGTAATAAGTCGCCGATCACGCAAATCATAAATCATGATCTTGGTATGCCGCCTCATATAATCCCCATCGGTTGGTATTTTCCGGTATAAGAAAGAAAGATACCGACCGTCTTTCGAGAACTCCGAATGGGTTACAAAATGCATATACCCCTGCCTATAGGATTCATCTTCCATCTGTGCCAACTCAGACAAAGAGATAAGCAACTCTGAAGTATTCTCCTTTAAATCCACCAAGAACAAACCGCTATCTTTAGGTGCCGGATCATCCAATTTCCCTCCATCCCGATAAGGATAACCATACCCGGGCATACAACGCTCCAAGCGCTCATAACTAAAAGAAGAGGCCAAAGATCTTTGTCCATCATGATAGACCGCATCAATCGGGCAGTCTATTACTTGGTATTCCCCTGTCGATAAATCATGAATCTTAGACACAAGCCGATTCGCTATCGCCGTATTATAAATCATCCGGTTCTTATCCAACCATTGCAGCCTGCATCCTTTATGATAATTCCATGCGTAAGAGGTATCCACCCTATGAAAGTCCTTTATAGGGCCTTGTTCCAAATCAAAATATCCGACATCCAGTCCATCAGACGGTAAAGGCATACGTAAATCCAACCTATTTTGATTCGCCAATAGCTTGGTCTCATCAAAAGAAAAAGGCGTGACATCGTGAAATCCAAAAAAGAAGCCTTCCCGGTATTGATAGGGAGAGGCGAAATACTCCTTCTTCCTTGGCAGCAAATCAAATATGCCTTGATACATATTCCGCACGAACTGCTTTAAGGCTGGATTTTTACGGACGAGGTTATAGATGGTAGATTCTAGTTTATTCATAAATCAACATGATTATTTTTTCAATTCAGAGACAACTGCCTTAAACTTCCCTGCTTTTGTACGGGGAATCTCATCCACATACTCAAATTTTACCTTTATGGTAGGGCTTATCCATTGAGATATATTTACCAACAATTTCTTCTCCGTAGCCACACTATAGGAATTCCTTCTCACAATACGTAAAATCATCTCCCCCGATACTTTTTGAGCTACTTGGCACTCCTTTATCTCCGATGTATCCTTGAATATATAGTCCAAACGTTGAATATGAAGCCCCTCTGGTGTAACTATATAGTCTTCATTCCGACCAACAATATCTTCTATAATTTGGCTATGTAATCCACATCCACATTCCCGGTCGGAGAACACTGCCGTATCCCCGTTTTGATAACGGATAAAAGGCATACCAAGATTAGCGAACCCGGTAGCCAAAATCTCACCCTGCACCCCATTCTCTACGGGAACAGCCAGATCCAATTCCATATGACCAATCTCGAAATCCTCGTGATAAACCGAGTGGGTACAATGGGTAGCGATAGCGGCTTGCTCAGAAAAACTATACAGCTCATGGATCTGTACATCTTTAAAAACAGTCTGTAAAATACTTTTCTGATTCTCATACAATTTCTCCGCTCCCGTGAATATGTGTTTAGGAGGAAAATCCAAAGCCATACCCACATTCATCAACTCATTCGCAAATGTGGTCATAATAGATGGATAGCCTATGAACATCTCTATACGTTTCAGATTAATCCAATTTACGATATCCCGAATCTTCTGTTCATTCAACTGATGCATATTTATGAAATAACGGTTCAAGGCTCTATCATATCTCCAAAAGGGAGGTCTCGAAGTTGAAATAGGAACAATAGGACGACCGGAGAAATTTATACAAGCTTTTCCGAGATCAAAGCCAAATCTATTTTTATATCTTTGGTCTACCGCCCAATAATAGGCTGCACTATATTTAGTCCAATAGAAGTCCAACGCTTTTCCCGTTGAGCCACTAGTATTAAATAGAATAAGATCTTTTTGAGGAATATTATTGGCAACCAAGCCAAGCCAATTCTCTCGAATTTCCTCTTTCGTCAGAATCGGGAACTTTTGCAAGTCTCCTAATTGTTTAAAATCAGAAGGAGATAAACCAGCATTAGCATATTTCTTTCGATAATAAGGACAGTGATTATAGGCCTGTTCCAATATCTTAAAAATATGTTCTTCTTTGTAAGAACGAATCTGTTCTTTTGACCAACCCTGGGTTGAGTTCAAGAAATCCAAGATCTTATAAAAGTCATCGTTGAAACGCTGTCTCTTTAGTTTGTAGCCGTGAAGAGAGACTGCGATATTTTGAAGCCAATAAGGAAGGGAAGAGTAAATAGATATAGTGTTCATTTGTCATTTGTCTTTTGATAATTAGGTAACTCGATATACCCCTTCCAGCCAAAATAAGGAACAAAATCAAAATGCTCCTTCTCTCTCAGTTCATCCAAGCTACCCCTCCAATCTTTAATATCACTAACTATATTTATAGTTTGTGGGTCAATTTCAGATATAGGCATTTCATGCTTTGAGAAAGCCTCATATACCACAGGTAATTTTCTCCAGTCAAAACCCATCAATGTCGTAGCCACAGTATCTACACTAGCGGGATCCTCTCCCGATATATAGACACCACATTCCTTTGGATCTCCTTGCATCGGACCAGCTCCTTCCATGGCAATAACACCATCTATAACTGAATAATAACGTTTTTTTGTTTTCCGAAACGTACCATCCGGATTCCCATATATCAGACAACGATTCAAATCCAGCGTCATTCGCCAAGTGGTATCATTCCCATACCAGTTCCCACTCCGGATTGTATTGTGCGTAGCGCCAAATACCTTCTCCCCCTCTGCACGAAGTATTTGAGCCATCTTAATTCCTATAAATGGAATATTGATTATTATCCTTTTTACGAACTTGGATCCCCATGTCTCGAACTGTCGTTTAAATGATGTATCAGGATAATCATCACCTCCATGTTTAGGAGATCCCCATGTGTGATGGGGTAAATAATTCTTATCAGCCGTTATCCCCACAAAATTCTTAATGCTTAAAGTAACACCTGTTTTTTTATGTGTTTTCATCTTCGGCAAAGAAATCACCACATCTGCCATAATAGGAGTAGCGCAAAGTAAATACTCTTGTATTGTTCCCTGATGATGTTTATTCAACTCCTCATAATTGGAGTCTGCTCCAAAATAATTACCTTCTCCCTTATGCCCATAAAACAAACTGTTCTTTTCTAAATTAAAAAGAACTGTTCCATTTGGGTCACCGGCCAATTTCTTTTTATGCGTGATAATCCCTTTCTCACTTGTCCACTCTTCATTCCGCAAATCAATTATTCGTACCGGCACTCCATACTTAGAGGTACAATCCGAAGCTATTTTTGTTAAGCCTAATTTTTTATCAATCTGCTCAAAAGAGGAATCGGTTTGAGGAGCGTCACAAATATAGACTTCTCCCTTTCCTCCTAATTTCTCACATACATAATTCGCTACATACCGAATCAACTCCGGAGATGTAACAACACATTTCCATTCATTTTTATCCGTTTCTTTTCCCTCTTTCACCAAATTTGGCTTCAATACCACCCGATCTCCCGGACGGATATCCATGAAATCAAGATAAGGAAATTGTTCATTTACATATACGTTCATATTCATTACGAATTAATATTCATCTACACAAGGATTGATACAATTGATTGTAACGATTCCCCATAACGGATACATCACATTTTTCACTCCGTTGTTTACATTTTTCAGAAACACTTTTATAGAATAATTGATCTTCCATCAACAGCCTTATTTTAGCCGCTAAATCTTTCTCATTATGAGGCTCAAAAAGAAGTCCTGCACCTTCTACTATATTCGACAGACCTTCCACATCCGAAGCGATAACAGGTTTTCCCGCAGCCATACCTTCTACTGCCGCTAAACCAAAACCTTCAAAATTGGATGACATAACAACAATATCTGATGCCTTCAAGATAGAAATAGCATCCTCCCTTACACTCAAAAATAAAATTCGTTTCGATAGATTGTAATATTGAGCAAGTTTTTGATACTCATCTAACAAGGGGCCATCTCCGACAAACAGAACATAAAAATCATCTGGTAAAAGAGCTAAAGCCTTTATAAGAGTCTTTTGATCTTTTTGTGGATAAAACCGACCTATTTGGACTATCAATTTTGCTTGAGAGGAAAGATTCAATTGTTCTCGGGCAATAATCTCACATTGCCGAATATTTTTTACATTAACACCATTGTTAATCACAAAAAACTGATACTTATTCCCTAGATACGATTTAAAAAATAGAGAAACTCCCTCTGAAATAGCAACAATTGCATCATATTTAGAATAAATAAATCTCTCTATAGGCTTCAATATCTTAAAAGACTGCCTATTGTTAAACGTACTATGTTCTGTCAATACCAATTTACAAGAAGCTGAAGAGAAATACTTTGCTAATGCCACCCAATAAAGAGCGGGAAACAGATGCACATGAACAATATCAAACTCTTTAATTATCTTTCTTAATTGAAAAAAGAATTTAGGATTATATAAAGAGTACCTTCTATTCTCTAAATAAATAACCTCACATCCCAACTTCTTTAAATCCTTTTCGTAAGAAGGAGACATTATAGACAAAGAAACAACCGTCACTAAGTTACCATGAGTAATTTGATAATCTACTAAATCTTTTACGATCTTTGCGGCACCATTTCCCCGCCACAATTGAGGGATAACATGAAGGATTCTCATTTTTAATTTTCTCTTTCTAGTTTAGTATACAAATCCATATAGCACTTCACGATAACAGGTAATTTAAATCGCTCAATATTTTCAAGTCCTCTCTTGATGAGATCATCACGATAATGATGATTTTTAATAAGTTTCATGACTCCATTCCTTATACTCTCTATACTATATGGATCCACCAACAAAGCAGCATCACCTGCTATTTCTTTCATAGGTTCCAAATCAGAAGTGAACACCACTCTCCCGACTGCTTGCCCTTCTATAATAGGCATTCCAAAGCCCTCATATAATGAAGGAAAAGAAACTATGTCACAATTCATATATTCATCTAATATTTCTTGATTAGACAAATCACACTTATAGACATATCTAATAGAATAAAAACGAAGCATATCCTCTATATCTTTTCTATATTTTCCCACAATATGCAATTCACAATTAATTCCTTTTAATGCAGGTATCAATCGTTCTAGATTTTTATTTTCAGCAGTTCCTATATGTAGAATAATCGGACAACCCTCATTAAATAGTTTAAATTTATAGTTATAATTTGTATCTAATGGATTATATATGATATGTATCTTATCTTTAAAACGAGGAAAATACGAAATAAGCTTCTCTCTCACCTCATTTGATATGCAAGTCACGTACGAAGCCTTTCTCATGGGAAGATAAAACCAAAGCCATTTAAAGATCATTTTTTTCAGCCCATGTTCAAAATCAAGAAATCTCGTATCATGAATGGTTAATACGACCTTTCCCTTACATAAAAGGATCGCATAATGCGTATCTCCCGTCAAATGAGTAATGCTATTACATAATCTTTTTACATAAAGAATGTTACGCAATAAATTACTAACACAAACTCTCGCATAGGGTAAGAAAATATTCTTAACAAGGACATTCTCCTTACGCAATCCGCTTTCCACAGTATTGAACACATGTTCTATACTATAATTTAAACCGGATTTTCTATAAACAAAAAATACATCTTTCATTAAAAACAAAATTGATAGGGAATAAATGGATTATAGCGACCGACTGAGTAATAATCAATACCTTTATAAAGCATACCAATAAAATAAACAAAGATCATTATTAGCATTATTATTTTTACACCTTTACCTTTATAACCATAAACCACATAAGAGACAATGAATACCTCATATATTGTGAAGTAGTTAGTACCTCTTGACACGATTATCTGAAAATCAGTTCCATTGAATATTGTATAAATAAGCAAAGATAAAAAGTAAAGGTTAAAGGAAAGCAACAATAACCCTTCTCGTTCTTTCTTCAATAGAGGATACGAAAGAAACAACCAAAGTGATTTCCGTGCTATTCCTAAAAAAGAAGCATTTACGCCTGTAGATTCTATTTCAGTATAGCCCATCAATCGTGTATCATCCCCTGATACATATGGTACTATCTCCCCAAAATATTTATCTATTACATCAAAGACAGATAGTCCGATACAAACAACCAGTAAAAGAACATAATATTTAGTCTTCAACTTGCTGTTCAAAAAATAAGCGACAGCAAATATCAATATAGACAAATGAAACGGGCAAGCCAATAATATAGACAAATAAAAAAAAATCCATTGACGGTTCAATATAAACCGAATACTATAAATACTGATAGCCAATGAGATCAATTGACGATTCATCCCTAATACGGGCAATAATGTGCAATAAAGACAAAAAAGAGTAAGTAAGGGATCTGGCGAATATTTCCTTATAGTGGGAAAGATTAATCCCCACACGATCACCGCTTCACAAAGCAAGAATACGTTATAATCTATCGTAAGTCCCCTTATCAGCTGATTAAACAAAACATATCCCGGCTCGAACTGTTCCCATTCATCCCATAAGCAATTTAAAAAGAACCGATAATAGTTTCCCCAATCCGTTCCCGTCTCCCACCGAAGGCCATCATGTAATACAAACAGGAAAAAAATGAATGTAAATAAAATATATCCAATCTTACGATTTGCCTTAAAATCGAGCCAAGAGCAACTATAAAGGAACAGTACCATAAATATATAGACAGCCATACTTGTCAAATTTTAGCTGCCTCATTCAATACATATTCAACCAAACTATCATAACTATAATGTTCCACAAAATGATTGTATATTAAGTTAGACAAGTCATATCTCTCTTGCGGATGATCTAGATAGTAGTTAATCTTCTCCACCGCATCATCAATTGTCCTAAATGATACAAGTTCCGGATCTATCGGTAGAAGATCTTTCAATATTGGACGATAATCACACAGTTGGAAAGCACCAGATCCATTAATCTCAAAGAACTTATTATTCACAGATTCGATCTCTGCGTAATGCAAATTATTAAATACAATCTTAGCCCCATACAATATCCGGGCCTTTTCCTTTCCTACTATATATTTTCCTTGGAAACAATCATCTAAATCAGAAGAGAAATAGGGACCCTTATTCCCAAACAAAGACAAGTGTATTCCTCGTTTTTTCATAAGAGCAAGCATTCTTGTCCGATATGGGTACATATTACCAAACGCCAGTACATCTATATTCTCTTCCTGTTCGCATGTCAATTTATCTCGCTTAGGCCGTTTATGGATACGTGTATTAAATGCCTCATTATACAACCTAACATTCAACTTCATGTTATCCCGCATGAATCTCATCATATAAGGATCTTTAGTAAAATAGAGGTCATAAGGTTCTACAAATAATTGCAGACGTTCAAGAGTTGTTAGTTGATCTGGATTTATATGGATAATATGGATTCTATTAAGCTTTATTATACGTACTAATTCCGGATGGATAAACCGATAAACCCCTATCACCAGATCCGGATCACGACGAAGAACACTATCAAGTACCCTATTAAACACACTCCGATCATAAGTTTCCGAGTATCTTCTGGCTAATGTATCAAATGTACGTAACCACTTATTAGTACTAACAGAAGAAGAGTAAATATCCACAATCGAACACGAATGCCCCTGTTGATTGAATGTTTCATTCAAGTTATATTCCAAAGAATCAAACGATTTCGATCCAACAATTACTATTTTCATATTTAGATAATTTTATACATACAAATATTTATTGTATTATCCTATAAACAACTTCTTTAAAGAATCGATATATACTTCTTAATTGAACATTAATATGTGTTTTATATATATAAATAATCATTTGCTTAAAAAATAACAATAGATCGATCTTTATAAGAGCTAAAACAAACCATAATGTATAATTATAATATTCTATTTTATTTATATCATAAAGAAAATCATTCACTTTATATCCAACCTTTATTCTTGATAAAAGATATTCCTTATTTAGAGAATACTGAAGAGATCCATATCTTACATTTCTTATATATACAATATAGTTGCAGATATCAATTTCTTTTGCTACATAGCCAACATTAACACTAAACCAAACATCATTTGAAGCGACAACTTCCTCAAATCTAATACTATACCTTTCTATCATACTAACTTTTACCATTTTTGCCCATGGCGAATAGCACCTATATCTTAAAGTATCACTTCTTTTCTTATAAAGGTCTTCTTCTAGATTAGTAACACACAACCCATCTTCTAAATCTTCTCCTGTTATTAAATCTATCGTTTTATATGGAATGTAAATTACGTCCATTACAGAATTCTCATAATCATCAAATAATCTATTTACATTTTCAGAAAAATAATCATCTGCATCAGAGAATAGCAACCATTTACCTTTTACATATTTTATACCTGTATTTCGGGCATATCCTGCACCTTTTCCTTCTTTTGTAAAAATAACTTCAACATTAGATCTATTTAAACCAGGAAACTTATCAAAATCTACAATATTAGGATCACTATTATCATCTACTACAATAATCTGTACATCCTCTCTATTGGGAATCGAATCCAAGCAACGTTGAAGTAAATTAGGAATATTTTTATGTGGAATAATTATTGAGTAATTTATCATTACATTAAAAAATTAAATTAATAAAAAACAGTAGCATTTATATTCTCTTTTTGAATCCCAACAGCTCTAAGCACCAATTCCTATAAATCAGCGTTACAAAGCAAAAAAACTCTACCGAAACGACCATCACCGTCATCGTATAAAGATTTACGTGTTGTGTAAGTAAAAGCAAAGTGATTCCTGTCATAAAAAATAAGCAATTATTCACCATCACACGCATATAAATAGCCGAATATCCAAACGGAACGAGGCGATTTCCTCCCATAAAACTATTGAAGGAAACTAAGATCACAGAAATACCCAGTAATCGTATAATAACAGAAGTCTCCTCCATATATTGCCCGATAAAAAGATACACAATCCAATCACTACAAAGACACACACATATATATGCCAAAAGCGCAGCTCCTGCGACCAAAAACATCACACGATTAACAAATCTAATATTACGTTCACGAGCTATCCTTGGGAAAACTGCTTGTGCCATCATTGAAATAGGGAGCTTCAAACATTGTATCACCTTATCAGCCATATCATAGATAGATACTTCTGACATACCAAGAATAGAACCTATCACTAATTTGTTTATATTCACGTAGATTTGAGTAGATAAACCCGAAACAAACAATGGAAGACTCTCCTTATAAGCTAATTTCAAATCTCTTATTGATATTATTGACAACCTTATCTTCTCTTTTCCTAATACGATATATAAAGATAGGCTACCTGCCAATATAGTGCCAATACCATTCAAGAGCGGCACCAACAAATAATCCTCCTGATTATGGATAAACAAGAATATAGCGACCACGAACAGCAAACGGGCCGACAAGTTTACGATCGCAATATATTTCATCTTCTCAATTCCTTGGAAGAACCAAATAGGTAACAAAAGCTCATTAAATGTCAATAAAAAAGTAAGGGCATAGACCCAATAATGATCCTTAAAAAACGGGACTATACTTATAACCGAAAAATATACGATCAAACAAATCAACCAAAGGATAAACTTACACAAATAAGTGGATGATACAATCCGAGATAGCCTCTCCTTATTCCCTTTATAAACCGCTACATTCTTCGCTCCGGACATATTGAATCCAAAGTTTATAACCAATGATACATAAGCTATAATCGTTTGAGCGAATACGATCACTCCATACAAATCCAAACCTATGATCCGTAATAAATAAGGATAAGTCAATAATGGGAATAAGATCGTAAAAACTTGCAATATGCTCAAGTAGGAAAAATTAGCCAGTACGGTCTTATTCCTACTCAGTTTCTCTCGTAAAGACATGATTTGTAAAGTGAATCTGTAGGTATACAAATATAAGAGTGAGTTCCATTTGGAACCTACCTATATTTAGATATTCAAATTTTATCGGTTATTCCTATTATCGTTTTATAGCTGCGGCTCTTTCATATAACGTGATCCACCTTTAGCGTTTTCAATTGATCTTCCACCCCTCGATCGTCCTCTTCTCCGTACTGAAATTAATCCCCACCTTCACCACCGGCAGGCCGCAGAGGGCGAAACGTTCGGGGTAATCCTTCAAATCGATTTGCTCCATGGCAGCTTCGGCGCTTTTGTCTAGTTTCAGCTCGATCACGTAAAGCGTGGAAGGTGTGCGGAGCACCATGTCCACACGGCCTTGCGGCGTACGGACCTCCACATCGACATAATTACCGATCAGCGTGAAAATGACATAGAGCAATTGCTGGTAATGGCCTTCGTAATGCGTGTTATCGCAATAGGGGATCGTGGAGAGATAGGTGCGCATCAAGCGCAACGCACCATCCATGTCACCGTTGTAGATCATCTCCGCCATTTCCGCCACCATCGTATTCAACTCGGCAGGACGTTGCACATAGTTGGGCAACAGGCTGCGCATCAAACCGATCCGGACCTCTTTATTCGGAATATCGAGCTTATAAAGACCGGAAAACGCCGAGTAGCCCTTGATCGTGATATAACCGCTTTGATAAAGTAATGGCGTGATGCTCGTCATCCGTTCCGTTGGTGCGTCAAAATCAGCCGCCACACATTTACGATTACCTATTTCTTGCGGGATCACGTGGTACTTACGCAGCATCTCGACCAAGTAGGTCGGCGTTCCGCTACCGAACCAATAAGAGTCGATCCGGCCATCGGCTAGCGCATTCAGCAGGCCGAACGGATTGTATATATCGGGCGACGGCCACGTGAAATGATAACCGTCGTAATTCTGTTTCAAGACTTCCAAGGCCTCTTCCGGAGTAACGCCGAGGTTGCCGGCCAAACGACCGATGCCCTCACCCATCTGTTCTCGCATCTCCTCTTCCGTGATACCGCAGATCGATCCATACTCGGGGAGCATACTGATATTCTTGATATTATTCAGCTCGCTGAAGATACTCAACTGGGAGAATTTCGTGATGCCGGTCAGGAAGACGAAACGCAGGTAAGGGTCGCATGCCTTCAGTGGGCTGTAGAAGTTGCGCATCACGTTGCGCAACACGGGCAGATTCTTCTCCTCATGCACCACATCCAGCAAAGGAGCGTCGTACTCATCGATCAAAACAACCACCTTTTGCCCGGTCTGCTCGAAGGCACGTTTGATAAGGCTCTCCAAGCGGTCGTTCACCATAAGCGCATTCTCATCACGCCCATAAATGGACTCCCACTCTGACAAACGACGCCCCAAATAATGTTCCAAACCCTCCCGATCCAAGTGCTTGCCGAGGCTCATATCGAAATGAAGCACCGGATAACTCTTCCATTCCTTCTCCAACTTCTCGATAGCCAAGCCCTCGAACAGCTCCTTCCGGCCCTCAAAGTAGCTGCGGAGCGTGGAGGTCAGCAAGGACTTACCGAAGCGACGAGGACGGCTCAAGAAGATATAACTCGACGCTCCATGCGTCATACGGTACACTAACTCGGTCTTGTCCACGTACACATAATTACCCTCCCGTAATTTCGAGAATGTCTGGATACCTATCGGATATAATCGTCGTTGCTCCATAGCCGTGAAGATTTATGATTTTATACTACAAATATAACACATTTCCGGCAAACCATCAACCATCAATCACAAATCCCCCCTCTCTTTCTCCACCCTCTCCCGCACCCTCCCCGATAGCGGATAACTCTGTTCCAGTATCCGGCTGCGGGAACATCGGAGTTCATTTCGCTCGGGCTCACGCTCCTTCTCCGGGAAATGGAAGGACACCAAGTGGAGGAAGGTGGCGTAGACACGGTCTAGTGATTCCAGCCGCAGACTGCCATCCGGATGGCTTGGACTCAACTTCGACAGTGTGTGGCGGCTGATACCCAAGAACACGGAAGCGTCTCGCACGGAGGACAGACCCCAACGATCCAAGATGAGGTATACCTCGAAGGACGCCACACGAATCCAAGGGTTCAGATCCGAGCTTTGCGGTTCGATCATTACGTCTCAAGGGGGAAATCTCTCCATGGTGAAACGCTAAAACCTTGAAGAAATATTAAAATAGGTTATAATACTCTTAAATTGGCACACCCATGAGTGCGCCACCCACAAATTCAAAGGCTATATCTTTACCTGCGATCCGAAGCGAAAGCCTTGGATCATCATTGTTTAAACCTTATTAAAAAACAAACACAATGGAAGAATCCATCATGTCTTTTTACAACGCTCCGATTACCAATCAAGTGCCAAACGGAGTGGTCAGTATCATCCAATTGCATGCCTACGTCAGCACCAATGAATGGCTACGGGAACGGACGGACCGCACACGTGTCGCACTGGACGACGAGAAACGGTTCAGGCAGTTGAAGCAAAGCCTGCTGCCCTATGTCACGCCCGCCGGGGTATTCTCCTACCGAAAGGAGGACCGGTTGCTTTTTCCCTCGGGTGAACTGGTTATCGATATCGATCATCTCGCCTCGCCCGAGGAGGCTTGTACGTGGCGAGACACGCTGTTCGCCGACGAGCGGCTACGCCCCGACCTCGCCTTCATCAGCCCCAGTAACACAGGCGTAAAGCTCTTCGTGCCTTATCGTTTGTCCGTTACCGCCACGATCGAGTGGGCCTTCGACGAGGCACGACGATCGGCTTGGGAATACCTTGAGTGGAGATACGGACTGAAAGCCGATACCTCAAACGCCGACCTGTCAAGGGCTTGCTTCCTCTGCCACGACTCTTCAGCCAAGCTGAGAAATCGTGGCAATTGAAAATTGAGAAATGAAAATTGAAAATTATATATTACCATGAACACTATTCAAGATTTAGAGCGGCTCGTGGCCGCTATCGAGAAACAGGGGGCGAACGTCGCTCCCACCTATCAAGAGTATATGCCGCTGGCCTTCGCTATCGCCAACGATTGCGGCGAGGCGGGACGGTCGTTGTTCCATCGCATCTGCCGTATCTCGGAAAAGTATGTGTCCGACGAGGCGGACAGACTCTTCGACCACGCCCTCAAAGGGGGTAACGGGCGAAACGGAATCGGGTCTGTCTATCACTGGGCAGAGACCGCCGGCGTGAAACTCGACAAGCAACTGGCCGGTACCGCCCGGAGCTACGCCGGGAAACAACCCGAAACTTGCGAACTTGCAAACTTGCAGCCCTCTCATCCTCTCACACACACCTGCGCACATGAGGCGTACATTAATATGCCCGTCTTCGGAAACTATGATTGGCCCCCTTTCTTGAACCAGCTCATCGACTGCGGTGACTCCCCGGCGCAACGGGATATCCTGCTGCTAGGTGCCGTCACCGTACTAGGCGCTACCCTCAACAAGCACTTGCGCATACTCTACGGACGTAAATACCATTATCCCTGCCTGCAAACCTTCATCGTGGCGCCTCCCGCCTCGGGAAAGGGGGCGCTCACTTGGGTACGCCACCTAGCCGAACCGATCCACGAGGCAATGATGGAGGAATTCAAATCCCTACGCAAGGAATACCGGCTGGAGAAGGCACGCTGGGGTTCCCTAGGCAAGGAGCGGGCGAAAACCCCTGAGCCGGAAGAGCCAAGGCCTAAGATGTTCCTGATCGCCGGCGATAACTCCGGAACGGGCGTATTGGAGAACCTCATCGAGGCGGACGGCGTGGGGCTGATCTGCGAGACCGAGGCGGATACCGTCAGCACCGCCATCGGCACGGATTACGGCCATTGGAGCGATACCTTGCGCAAATGCTACGATCATGACCGACTAGCCTTTAACCGGCGTATGAATCATGAGTATCTGGAATGTATGAAATCTTTTCTCAGTGTCTTGTTAAGCGGGACACCGGCACAGGTGAAACCGCTCATTCCCTCGGCCGAGAACGGATTGTTCTCACGCCAGATGTTTTACTATATGCCCTCCATCACCGAATGGGTAAACCAGTTCGACCTGTCCGATGAGGATTATGATTCCCGGTTCACCGGATGGGGCAAACAGTGGAAGACGTTCATCGAGTGGCTCGGCGCTTCCGTGAATCTCATTCAGCTCAAGCTGTCCGAAGAGCAAAAAATCCGTTTCAACGAACGTTTCGCACAACTTTTCGGCCATGCGGGTTTCACGCATGGGGGAGCCATGAGAAGCACCGTGGCACGTATCGCCATCAACATCTGCCGAATCCTAAGCGTGGTGGCCCTGCTACGAGCCACGGAAAAACTCCTCCCGCCACACAAAACAATTTTCAATTCTCAATTCTCCATTTTCAAATGCCCCGGTCTCTCCCCTTCCGATGACATACCGGAAGAGAATGTCCGAGACGGTATCGTACCGAAACTGGACCTGACAGCGACAGGGGCTGATTTCGAGGCCGTGCTCAACCTCACCGAGCCTCTTTACCGGCACGCTTGCCATATCCTGTCTATCCTGCCCGCTACCGACGTGCAACAACGGGAACCTACTCCTCAAGAGGCGCTATTCGATGCCCTCCCCCTCGCCTTCAACCGCCAAGAGGCGCTTCATGAGGCAAAGAGGATCGGCATGGGTACCGATACCCTAGATTCTCACTTACGGCGTATGCTGGAAAAGGGCGTGATCCAAAAGAACGCACGGGGTGAATATATATTCACGGCCAAACAACGCCAGACACCCCAATCCCCTTTATAATGTACATGTATGTGTGTGAGGTATGGAACCGACCGCAAGTTTGCAAGTTCGCAAGTTTCATTTTCCCAGATTCATAATCCATAAACAATAAATCAAATGTCCTTACCATTAAGAAAGTCCGCATTGGCGGCATCCTATTTCCCGGAACTGGCCTCCCATCAAGCCTGTAACCGTCTACGCCGCTGGATCATCCGATGCACGGAGCTGTACGACAAGCTGCGGGAGACGGGCTACCGTCCCGAGCAACGTATATTCACGCCACGACAGGTGGGGTTGATCATCCACTACCTCGGAGAACCGTAAATTAGTTGACAGGTGACAAGTGACAGTTGCGCACGGCGGTGAATTAACTGCCACTTGTCAACTATCAACTAGAACGCCCATCCAAGGCTCCTTATAATGCCCATTCAAAGAGGCTTACAATGCCTATCCAAAGGGGCTTACGATGGGCAGCGTAGTCCGGCGGCCATTGGCTACCATTATTCATTGTTAATTATTCATTATTCATTCCCTAAGGTATCACCCGGCATCACCGCCCCTTACGGCGGAACCTATCTTTGTAACGTTGATCAACAAACAATTAATTTTCTATTATCAACTTTTAATTTTCTATTACCATGCCACAAGCATTTCAAGCACGAAAGTTTTTTATCCCCAAGACGGATCCCAAGCAGGAGGTGTACAAGCCGGTTCCCTATTATTTCGGTACCCTGTCCACGCAAGACGCGGCCGATCAGATCGCCGAAGAGTCGTCGCTCACGAAGGGTGACGTATTGAACGTATTGGATCGTTATCAGCGGTATGTCATCAAGAACCTGCAGAAAGGCTACAAGGTGGAGCTGCTGGGGTTCGGAACCGTCTATAACCGCTTCGTCACGGAGAAGGGGGTAGCGACCGCCCCCGAGGTCAAGGCTACGCATATACGGACTATCGTACCGGGATTCTCGCCTTCCTATACCATACTGAACGGGGCACGACGGTACTCGCTGTTGGGCGAGAAAACTTCGTTGCTCAAGGTGACGATACTCGGGACGCCGGTGGAGGAAGGGGGCGGTTCCGATTCTGAGTCGCCTGATGAGAT
>NZ_QTLI01000008.1:147901-226096 GCF_003434625.1 Parabacteroides sp. AM17-47 | reverse complement strand
GGAGAGGAGTCAGTCCGTAAGGGGTGACTCCTTTTTCTGTTTTTATTTATTCGATTCTGATTGGATAAATAAAATAAGATGTATATATTCGCTCCCTATAACTTAATAATGTGTTGTATGGTTAAGAAGTGGATATTCCCTTTATTGATTGGGGTTTGTTTAATCAATACGTCTATGGCACAAGAAAATCCGATTTTATTATTCCCAAAAGGGGCGCCGGGAGAAACTATTAAATTAATAGAGAAAGCTGATACGGATGGTGGAAAAACCGGTGGTGAGAGTGTTTTGCGTATTACGAATGTGAGTGAGCCAACGATTACTATATATCATGCTCCGGATGAAGTGGCCTCGGGTGCCGCTATGATTGTCTGTCCCGGTGGTGGTTACAATATTTTAGCTTATGATTTGGAAGGTGATGAAGTCTGTGAATGGCTTAATAATCTTGGAATAACTGCGGTCTTACTTAAATACCGGGTTCCAAGACGGGAAGGACTGGAAAAACACGAAGCTCCTTTGCAAGATGTACAGCGTGCGATTGGTTATGTTCGAGCGAACGCTGAGAACTTGAATATAGATCCAAAGCGAATCGGTGTGATGGGATTCTCGGCTGGTGGCCATTTAGCTGCCATGGTTAGCAATAATTTTTTGAAACGTACTTATCCGGCTATTGATGCTACGGATAAAGTAAGTTGTCGTCCGGACTATTGTTTATTGGTTTATCCTGCTTATTTAGATGGAGAGAATTTCCAATTGGCACCAGAGTTAAAGGTTTCATCTGCCACACCTCCAACCATGTTAATTCAAGCGGAAGATGATAAATCTTATATCAACAGTAGTATTTTCTATTATTATGCCTTAAAGGAAGCTGGTGTTCCGGCATGGATGCATTTATATAGTCAAGGTGGCCATGGATATGGGTTACGAGATACGGGAGCGTCTGTAAATGAATGGCCGGATCGGGCTGAAGATTGGTTTCGTGAGATCGGTCTGATCGAATAGAACTCCAGATATCTTTTCTGGAGACTTGCGGAGTAGATTCTTAAATCGATTGCGCAATTTATTTATTACTAGTTTATTATTGATGGTAAACGTAGTAAAAACGTAGTGTAGAAAAGTGTGTTCTATAGCATATCGTATCTTTGAAGTAGTGAGTTTATTGCTGTTTTCTGTTATTCGGGCTTTTTTTGAAGTAAAAAAGCTAAGTTATGAAATTCCTTAAAAGTTCAGTTTTATTTATTTCAATGGCATGTATAGTGCCTGTTTGTTCGATAGCGAGAGAAAAAAGTGAGAGAATCACAAGAGCTGAGATTGAACAGAAAAGTGCGGATGAATTTATAAATGGTCTGATGAGTCGAATGACCGTTGATGAGAAAATTGGCCAATTGAATCTTCCTAGTTATGGAAACGTAATGCCAAATCCTAAAAAGAGTGAGATAGCCAGTCGTATTGTACGAGGAGAGGTTGGTGGTATATTTAATATATTCGGTGTCGATGCGATCCGGCAGTTACAAGAAGTCGCGGTTAAAGAAAGTCGGTTGGGGATTCCTATAATTGTTGGCGCTGATATTTGTAATGGTTATAAAACCGTTTTTCCCATTCCTCTAGGTCTTTCGTGTAGTTGGAAACCGGAGAATATAGAAGAGGTCGCTCGAATTTCCGCGAAGGAAGTTGGTGCTGATGGTATCTGTTGGACATATAGCCCGATGGTCGATATATATCATGATGCCCGGTGGGGACGAGTAAAGGAAGGAGCGGGCGAGGATCCGTTTCTTGGAGGTATAATGGCTCAAGCATGGGTGCGTGGTTATCAAGGCAATGATTTATCGGCTGATACGACTCTTATGGCATGTGTAAAGCATTATGCGCTTTATGGAGCGGCCGAGGCTGGTCGGGATTATAATACGGTAGATATGAGCCGTGTGACTGCCATGAATTATTACATGCGTCCTTATCAAGCTGCTGTAGAAGCAGGAGTAGGAAGTATCATGACTTCATTCAACGAATTTGAAAGTATCCCCGCGACCGGAAATACTTGGCTTCTTAATGACGTATTGCGTAAACAATGGGGATTTAACGGCTTTGTCGTGTCTGATTTTACGGCAATAGCGGAGATGGTAAACCATGGAATAGGTAATCGTCAGGAAGTCGGAGTCAAGGCGCTAAAGGCGGGTGTCGATATGGATATGATAGCGGACTGTTATCATGCCGTATTAAAGAAATCATTGGAAGAAGGGAAAATAACAGAGGCTGAGATTGACTCTGCTTGCCGGAGAATACTAATCGCAAAATACCAATTGGGATTGTTCCATGATCCATATAAATATTGTAATCCGAAAAGAGCCGCCAAAGAGTTCTTGTCGGTAAATAATGTATCTGCGGCCCGTCGTATTGCGGCGGAGTCTTTCGTGTTACTTAAAAATGATAATAATCTGCTTCCACTTAAAGGATGTCGTAAGGTCGCTGTAGTCGGTCCTTTAGCGGATAGCAAGGCGAATATGGCTGGATCGTGGAAATATGATGAGCAGACTAAATCTTATCATGGATTGGTAGAGGATTTACAGGAATCTTTGGGAAATGGAGTAGAGGTTGTTTTTGCAAAAGGCAGCAATCTAGTCGATGATCCCGTTTATGAAGCGAACTTTACGGATCAAAATCGTTCAACCCGGGATGATAGAAGCGATGAACAATTAATCGCCGAGGCCCTAAAAGTGGTGGAAGGCGCTGATGTGATTATCGCTGCTTTGGGTGAATCGATAGATATGAGTGGAGAAGGCGCTAGTAGAGCCATCCTTGAAATGCCGCAAACGCAGAAAAAATTACTGGATGCTATCCAGAAGACAGGAAAGCCGATCGTAATGGTACTTTTTACCGGAAGACCTTTGGCATTACAATCCGAGGAAAAGCAGGTGAATGCGATCTTGAACGTATGGTTCGGTGGTACGGAAGCAGGAGCGGCTATTGCCGATGTCTTGACCGGAAAGGTTTCTCCGACAGGGAAGTTAACCATGTCTTTTCCTCGTGTAACAGGCCAATGTCCGATCTATTATAATCATAAGATGACAGGACGCCCTATGTCTCCCGATGCTTGGTACACTCGTTATGTCTCCAATTATATAGATGTGTTGAATGAGCCTCTTTATCCATTTGGTTACGGCTTGAGTTATACGACTTATACGTATGGCGATGTATCTTTGAATATGAATTCAATGGATGCAAATGGAAAAATTCAAGCATCCGTGATTGTTACCAATACCGGGGCTCAGGATGGAGAGGAAATCGTACAGCTTTATTTACGTGATATCGTACGCAGCATAACCCCTCCGGTCCAAGAATTGAAAGGATTCAAGCGAGTTGCGTTAAAAGCGGGAGAAAGCAAGAAAGTAACCTTTGATATTGATGTGGATATGTTGAAATTCTACGATTCAACCTTAGATTATGTCGCTGAGCAGGGTGAGTTTCAGGTAATGATCGGTGGAAATAGTAAAGAGGTGAAAACTGCTTCGTTTACATTAAAATAATCCTAATCGGAAGGAATCAGTTATGGGTCTTTGCTAAATTCGAAATTATATGTATCTTTGCCAAAAGAAATATTACAAAACCATGGGGATGACCGGTTTTGACAGCGGGTAGAAGTGGTTTGTAAGCATGTAGTGCGTGGTTGGCTTGCACTTAAATCTCAGACAACGAACAATTAACTGGCGAAAATAATTACGCTCTCGCTGCTTAATCGAAGTATAGTAGATTCAAGCTTAATCCCTGCAAAAGTTGCGGGGACGTGACATCACCCGGATGCTGTGGCTCCGAAGCGTTCCGATCAGGTGGTGCAGCAATATCGGAGATAGTTTGAGATAAGCCTCGGGTCTCAGGCGAAACTTTAGAGGATAAGGGATGAGTGGGTGGCTTCGGTCTTGCTCTTCCCCGACAATGAAGGCGAAGATAAACATGTAGAAAGCAAATTAATTCCTCGTTTGGACGAGAGTTCGAATCTCTCCATCTCCACGGAATGAAAAAAGGCCTTACGGATTGTCCGTAAGGCCTTTTTTCATTCATTGTAAACCCATTTATAAGGAGGTGGCGGTACGTATGGACCAGCCTTTTGATGGGGTAATATATCAACCGATTTGACGATTACGTTATTACCTTTCTGGGTACAAACCAGACATTTTGAACGTAATTTCCTTTTAGCCATGTTGAAGACGATATTCGGATTGAAATGAACTCCGTTTATACGAGTCTCAAAATGTAAATGCTCGGTAGTAGCCCTGCCAGTACGTCCGGTTAAGGCGATCGGTTGTCCGGCGAGAATGCGATCTCCGGGTTTAACCAAGTTCTTGGAGTTGTGGCTATAGATCGTTTCCAGTCCATTATAATGGCGGACAACGATAACGTTGCCATAGGCGGCGAATGGTTTCGCCATCCTGACAATACCATCGAAAGCAGACACGATCGTATCGTTGGCACAAGTTTTGATATCTACTCCGGAATGATGCCTTCTCCTTCCCCCGTAAGGAGAGATCACGTTTCCATTAGGAAGGGGAAATGCGTATTCCCCGGCGGGGATCAAGGATAAATCAATAATTTCCGTGTTATTCTCATCGAATAGCTTGGGGTCCTTGATCGCTATCTGGCTTTTATCACGGGGCGTAAAGGCTTCCGTGATATCTTTTCTAGGAGAATGACAAACCGCTAGCTCCGGAGCTTCCGGCAACATGAAATTGAAATCCACGACGGGAAGAGGAATATTTGCCGTAGGGAAATCCACAGTCTCGGGAGGGGCCGGGCGTGGAGCAGGCTTTTGCGTACGGCAAGACGCAAATAAAATTAGCGTAAGAATGAGTATTCCATTGTGTATTTTAGATGCCATTAGATATTGTTTTACCACAAAAGTATAAAAAAGCCTCTTTCAATGACCTATATTTCCGATATGTTTATACTTCTTTTTATTCTTTGTGTTTTTTCTGATAGTTGAATTTGCCTACCTTTGTAAAGGTAAAATGGAGATATTATACGATGATTGAGGGGACTAGTTTGTCTCTTTGGTCAGAGAGGATGACGATATTGTATTTGCTGGTATTTCTCTAAACTGAAAACGACCAATTTAAAGTACACAGAGAAATAGACAATGCGAATACACCTGTATTTGGTGTGTTCCTTTGCCTTATTTCTGTTGTGTACAAGGCATTTGGTCGTGCCGCAGTTTGACGGGTTTAAGGTAAAGTGTAACACACCTTTTCTCAGATGTGGGTTTATTTATGAGATAAGATTACCTTAAAAACGGCTTTTGTATATGAAAGAACAAAAGGAGATACATATCGGTTCGTTAATAAAAGAGAAAATGGAAGAGCGGGGACTTTCGGTTTCCGATTTTGCCCATGCGTTGCATTATGAACGTACCAATATTTATAAGATATTTAAGCGAAGCAGTATTGATGTTGATTTGTTACTGCGTATATCGGAAGTCTTAGCCTATGATTTCTTGCGGGAGGTGTATTTAGCGGACGAACCCCGGCGATATTCAATCACTATAGAAGCGGACAAGGAAGATATAGAGGAGATCCGTAAATGGCTGTTAGAGAAAAGGCGTGAATAAGTTTCACGCTTTCGTGAAATAAGATCACGGTCGATATAAGACCGGTCACTTTGATTGTTTCTACATTTGACCGTCTCGATGTTTCATCATAACATTAGAGAAATAGGTTAAATCAAGGCCGTGCTCTTCTTGTTCCGTATGTGAATATAGGCAGGAAGAAAGCGGCCACTTTTTTCTTCTGTGTACGTGCACAATTCGATTATTTCCTTTATATTTGTCGATAAACAACGAATTGTTAACATTTCTAATATGAAAGTTCTAAAGACCGCCCTGCTATTCCTGATGTGCGTATCTTTCTCCTTCTCCTGTAAGGAAGGGGTAAAGGAAGTAAGGGTGCTGAAACTGGCACACGGATTGCCCCCCAGCCATTCCGTCCATTTAGGATTGCTCTATATGAACGAGCGTCTGAAAGAGTTGTCCGGAGGAAAGATGAGCATGGACATTTATTCTTCCGCTCAATTGGGGTCCGAAAATCAATGTATAGAGTTGCTTCAAATAGGAAGTCTCGATATCACGAAAGTTTCCTCCGCTGCGTTGGAAGGATTTGCCGATCCGTTTAAGGTATTTGGCATACCTTATCTATTCCGTTCCCGTGAGCAGTTTTTCGAGGTGTTGGATGGTTCGGTAGGTAAACAGATATTGGGATCAACGGAACCTTATTGGTTTAGGGGACTCGCTTATTTTGACTCGGGGGCCCGTAGCTTTTATACGGTAAACAAGCAGATTCGTACTCCCGAGGATCTGAAAGGACTGAAGATCCGTGTGCAAAAGAGCCCGATAGCCGTGGAGATGATGAAGACATTCGGTGGTTCGGCTACTCCCGTGGATTGGGGTGAATTGTATACGGCCTTACAAAGTAATGTCGTGGATGGAGCCGAGAATAATACGCCTTCCGTGACAACAGCGTTCCATCATGAGGTGGTAAAATACTATTCAGTCAATGAGCACACGATGTGTCCGGACGTGATCATCATTAGCTTGGCTACTTGGCAGAAGCTGACGGAACAAGAACGTAATTGGTTGCGACAAGCCGCTGACGCCGCCGCTATTTATCAACGGAAACTTTGGGCGGAGCAAGAGAAGCAATCGCTAGAGGAGATGGAAGCGCACGGAGTGGAAATTATTTACCCGGATAAGCAGCCGTTTATGGATGCCGCCGCCCCGATGATCGAGCGGTTTAAGAATGATCCGGTTTTTCATGATTTAATCGATCAAATACAGAATACCCATGAGAAAGATAATTGATAAAGGATTGGAGCTATCGTTGATTTTCTTGATGGCTTTCTTGGTCGTGGATGTGCTATGGCAGGTATTAAGCCGGTATATTCTGGTTTCCCCGAGTTCCGTGACGGATGAATTGGCCGGATATTTATTGATCTGGGTGGGATTGTTGGGGGCCGCTTATGTATCCGGTAAAAATGAGCATCTAGCGATCGATTTATTGCTTCAACATATGCGTCCTTCCCGCAGAAAGCTCTTGCGATTGTTTATCTTCTTGATCGTATTTTTATTCGCTGTATTTGTATTGATCGTAGGAGGGGCTTGGCTGGTATACACTCGTTTTCATTTGGGAGTTACTTCGGCTTCCTTAGAGATTAATTTAGGATATGTGTATTTGGCATTGCCGCTAGGGGGATTGCTTACCGCTTATTATGCGGTAGATAATGCGATCGCCCTGTTTCGTTCCTCTAATTCTTAAAAGACTGATGATATGGATATGATAGGTATACTCGTATTAGTGATAAGTTTTTTTTTCCTGCTGGTGGTCGGGGTTCCGGTAGCGTATAGCATCGGTGTGGCGGGTATATTGACGATGCTCGTGAATATAGACTCGCTTCCCGCCCTTACGACTTATGCGATGCGTATGGCTTCGGGTCTGGACAGTTTCGCTCTGCTGGCGATCCCGTTTTTTATATTGGCGGGGAATATCATGAATAGCGGAGGCATTGCCTTGCGCTTGATCGATTTCGCTAAAGTGCTGGTCGGACGATTGCCCGGAGGACTGGCGGTGGTCAATGTCGTGGCGAATATGTTATTCGGGGCGATCAGTGGCTCTGCCGCCGCCGCTGCCTCTGCTATCGGGAGTATTATGACACCGGAGATGAAAAAGGCCGGTTACGATCCGAATTTCAGTGCCGCCGTAAATATCTCTTCCGCCACTACCGGTATGACGATACCTCCGAGTAATGTCTTGATCGTTTACTCCTTGGCGAGTGGTGGAGTCTCTGTATCCGCCTTGTTTATGGCTGGTTATCTACCGGGAATTCTTACGGGAGTGGCGATCATGATCGTAGCCGCTATGTTTGCCGCACGAAAGGGGTATCCGGTTGGCGTACGTGTTCCGTTCTCGGAGGCGACAAAGGTATTTTTCAGGGCGATCCCTAGTTTGATGCTATTGGTGATCGTGATCGGAGGAATCTTGGCGGGACTGTTTACGGCTACCGAGGCTTCGGCGATCGCTGTGCTGTATGCGTTAATCCTCTCTTTTATCTATAAAGAACTTACTTGGGCTAAATTGCCGCAAGTGTTATTGCGATCGGCCAAGACTACGGCTATCGTCCTTCTTTTGGTGGCGACCTGTACGGGTTTGTCTTGGATCATGAGTTATGAGAATATTCCTCAGACGGTAAGTGCCGCTTTGCTAAGTATAAGCGACAATCCGGTGGTCATCTTGATACTTATCAACGTGATCCTATTGATTGTCGGGATCTTTATGGACATGACGCCCGCTGTCTTGATCTTTACCCCGATCTTCCTGCCGATAGCGACGGGGCAATTGGGGATGGACCCGGTACATTTCGGGATCATGATGGTATTGAACCTTTGTGTGGGATTATGTACGCCACCGGTGGGTTCGGTATTGTTTATCGGATGTAGCGTAGCGGGGACAAAGATCGATCAGGTGATCCGTCCGTTGCTGCCGATGTTTGCGGCGATGGTTATTGTCTTGTTCTTGGTGGCCTTCTTGCCGGATTTAAGCTTATTGATTCCCCGGTTGTTCGGTTTGTGATGTTCCCCCATAGGGTCGAGGTAGCCTTGTGCTATAAATAGGGCAGTACTGTGTACGAAGTATTCCAGTACTTACGTGCTGAGTACCGCAATACTTCGTGCAGAGTACTGTAGTACTTCAGTCACAGTACTGCGGTACTTCGTACACAGTACTGCGCTAACTGTAAGACGCTATCTTTTTAATGTCCTTTGAACAGGGATAAGGCGATACCCATCTCCAATCCCCGTAGCTCGGCCAGACCCCGTAAACGTCCGATGCAGGAGTAGCCCGGGTTGGTTTTCTTCTTTAGGTCGTCTATCATTTGATGTCCATGATCCGGTCGCATGGCGATGGAGCATTGGCGGCGTTGCTGCAATTCAAGGAAGGCTTTCATGACACCATACATGTCCACATCGCCCTCCAGATGGTTCGCCTCGAAAAAATTACCCTCCGAGTCTCGTTGCGTGCTGCGGAAATGAACGAAATCGATCCGATCCCCGTAACGTTCCATGATCCCGGCCAAGTCGTTATCACTTCTGACACCGAAAGAACCTGTGCATAGGCAAAGCCCGTTGCTAGGATTCGGCACGGCCTCTATTAACTTCCGGAAATCATCTTCCGTGCTCAAGATACGGGGAAGCCCGAGAATGGAATAGGGGGGATCATCCGGATGGATAACGAGCTTGACACCGGCCTCGTCCGCCACGGGAGCTATTTCCCGTAAGAAATAGATCAGGTTCGAGCGAAGTCTCTCCGCGTCGATATCTTTATAACGGTCTAACGCTTCCCTGAACTGCTCGATCGTAAAAGTCTCTTCCGAGCCGGGTAGTCCGGCGATCATATTGCGAACCAACAGCTGGCGGTCTTCCTCGCTCATAGCGTCATAGCGTGCCTTGGCTTTCGCCTTGTCCGCCTCCGTATATTCGGCTTCCGCCGCCGGTCGTTTCAATATAAATAAGTCGAACGCCATAAAAGCCGCGCGTTCAAAGCGCAAGGCTTTGGAACCATCCGGCATCGTATAAGCCAAATCGGTACGAGTCCAGTCCAATACCGGCATGAAGTTGTAAGTAACTACCCGGATATCGCAAGCTCCCAGATTACGGATGCTTTGTTTGTAGTTTTCTATATAGGTTTGAAAATCCCCGGTTTGCGTCTTGATATGCTCGTGTACGGGCACACTCTCAACCACACTCCACCGTAATCCGGCGGATTCGATCAAGGCTTTCCGCTTTTGAATCTCTTCCGTAGTCCAAACTTCCCCGTTCGGGATATGGTGCAACGCATTTACGATACCGGTGGCACCCGCCTGACGGATGTCCCAAAGGCTGACAGGATCATTCGGTCCGTACCAACGCCAAGTTTGCTCACATAGATACATAATGAATAATTTTTAAATTTATCAATGTGCCAATATGCCAATGCGGTTTGATGCATGGCTGGTTGGCACATTATTTAGATGGAGAAAGCGTCGAAACCTCCGTCTATGGGGATCACGGTACCGGTTACGAATGCGGAGGCGTCGCTCGCCAGCCATTGTAAAGTACCGAGTAACTCCTCCGGTTTTCCTAAGCGGCGGAACGGCGTGTGCGCGACGATCGTGTTGCAACGATCACTAGGTGATCCATCCGGATTGCTCATCAATGCCCGGTTCTGCTCGGTAAGGAAGAATCCCGGTGCCATGGCGTTCACTCGCAGGCCCTCTCCGAATTTAATCGCTAGCTCCCCGGCCATGTATTGCGTGAAATTGTTGATAGCGGCTTTCGCGCATCCATAGCCAACCACACGAGTCAATGGGCGTAGGGATGATTCGGACGAGATGTTAATAATGCTTCCTTTCCCTTGTCCCACCATGACCTCGGCGAAGACCATTGTCGGCAGTACGGTCCCGAATAAGTTCAGGTCCACGACCGTCCGGAAAGCATCGATATCCAGATCAAAGATCGTCTTGTCGGGAGGAATCGTCGCTCCGGCTTGGTTGCCACCCGCCAAATTGACTAAAACATCAATCTTCCCATATGCTTTCAATATCTCTTGCTTGTTTTGCTCCAGCAAGGCTTTATCCAGTACGTTTGAAACCAAGAATAAGGCCTCGCCCCCTTCCGCTTTAATCTCACCAACCAAGGCAGATCCTTTTTGCTCGTTTCGTCCGAGGATTACGACGTACGCGCCTTCTCTCGCCAAGTGCTTGGCCATGCAGGCTCCTAATATACCATAGCCTCCGGTCAACAAAATCACTTTCTCTTTTACGCTAAATAAGGAGTTCATCAGATATAATTATTGTAGTATTGTATATTTTCCTTTACCAAGATATCGATCGGCATATAATTGACAGGCTCAATTTTCTCCTTAAGGATCAAATGCCTGAAAAGTGCCTTGATACAATGATATCCTTGTACCTCCGGTCGCTGGGCGATCAAATGCGTGATCAAGCCGTTTTCCAGATAACGGACATTCGGTTCTATCACATCGTAGCCAAGAAGCTTGAAAGGATAGTCCGGCCGTTCGCTACTTAGATAATCTCCAAGGAAATGGGCCCTCGAATTAAAGATGATACCGATTCTTACTTGAGGATATTTGTCGAAGAAAGTATTCAGTAGTCTCGTATTCTCTTCTCGGTCATCCGCGTGCACATGCAGCAAATGAATCTTTCCCTTGAATGAGGTATTGGCGAGATAATCCCGGAATCCTTCCTCTCGCTTCTGCACTTGCGTAGAACATGAATCCCCCTTACGGGTGAAACGGAAAATCACTAAATCGTCCTCTTGACGGATTTGCTCGAATAAAAGGCGTCCCGCTATATACCCCGAATCATATGAATGCGTTCCGTAGTAAGAGATACAATTCGTGTGGTCGATAAAAGAATCGATTAATATATAAGGAATACCTTTCAGGTCTAGCCGCGGGGTCAAGGTCAAGACACTTTGCTTGAATAATGTAGCGATGATAACCCCTTGGCAATCCGCGGTCTCAATCTTCGGGATTAATTCGTCGAAACTGTTGCTATCGTATTGGTCAAAATAGATTTGCTCGACGTCTATATTATAGCTAAACAATTCCCGTTCCGCTTTCTCTATCCCTTGGCTTAGTTTCGCCCAGTATTCCCCTTCATGGAAAGAAGGGATCAAAGCGATGAAATGATATTTTTTCTTCAACGCTAAAGAACGGGCTATCAGATTTGGTTGATAGTCAATTTCTTTTAAGATTTTCTCCACCTTTTTCCGTGCGTCCTCCGATACCTTTCCCCGCTCATGTAAAATGCGGTCTACCGTACCGGTCGATACACCGGATAATTCGGCGATATCTTTTATCCTGTAATTTTTATTCATGGTATAGATTGTAGTGTGTATTCGTCCTCTCTGTTTATTCGAGTATTTGAAGAGGAGTGTTCAATTTACGGAAAACGTAGCCATACATCATATAGATAAGAGGAACGGCGACGAAAATTCCGATACCGAACAAAATACATCCTAATATCAGGATCCCGATCATAACCAACGCCAGAATGAACAGAGGCAATACTTGTCCTTTCGTTATCTCCCAGCTTTTATGCAAAGACTCGATAATCCCGGCGTTTTCCTCGATAATAAAGGCTTGGAAGAACTGAAGGCGCAATGCCAGATAAATACCGGGGATGATAAAAAATAAGAAACCCGCCAATACGACAAATCCCGTGATAAGACTCGCTAGAAAGTAGGTGATGATATTCTTTGTCTGTTGTCCATATGCGGAAAACTGAGGTTCTTCCCCATCCAACGCCTGAAATATATTTTTCATATATCCTAAGGAGAAAATAATGGAGAATAACGCGCTGATCACGTTTACGATGATTTTACCGATCATAGAACTTTGCATGGGCATCGCGAACGCTGTCAGCGTGAAAGACAAGATACAATATCCGATTAATAATCCGGCTAATATCCATAGCTGCGACTTCGTTCCCTTCCATGCGGTACTGAATACTTCTGATATTATAAATTTAGGTTCCATAATGTATAATATTTGTTTATTGTGTGTGGACACAAATGTAAAATATATTGTTGAAAAAAACAATTTTATTTTCGTTTGAAACCAAAAGAGAAGTATTTCAACAGGTGCTTCCTTCTAAGTGCTATTAATTTAGGTGAAAAAGATAAGTAGGAAACAGAAAATCGTGTAAAAAGTTTCTACATTTGTAGGATGAAACAGCGAGTAAAGACCCTATTGTGTGAATAGATGTAAAAGATCTCCACTTGGGTTAGAAAGAGAAGGTAACTGAAAAACAGCCTTGAATATATAATTATATACAAATATGGATAAACGAATGCTGAAAATTACGATTACTCAGTTAAGGCAGATCGCATTGTTTGCGGTTGGTATGTCTTTATTAACTGCCTGTGGAAACAGTCAGAGTGGTATGAAATTAGGGGATGCTGAGTTCGCTGTGATGGCGGTCAATTCAACGACTAGCGACCAAACAACATCCTATCCGGCTACCATCAAAGGTACGCAGGATATCGAAGTCCGTCCTCAAGTTTCTGGATTTATCGTGAAATTATGTGTGGATGAGGGAGCTACGGTTCGTAAAGGACAGGCGTTGTTCCAAATTGATCCTACGCAGTACGCTGCCGCGGTAGGTCAGGCTAAGGCCGCGGTAGAGATGGCGAAGGCAAACGTAAGCACTTTAACATTGACCGAGAGGAATAAGAAGACTTTGTTTGATCAGAAAATCATCAGTGATTTCGAGTATCAGACTGCCGTGAACCAGCTGATGTCGGCAAAAGCGAGCTTGGCGCAGGCGGAGGCTCAATTGGTTAGCGCTAACCAGAACTTGTCTTTCTGTACGGTTACAAGTCCCTCGAACGGTGTTGTCGGTACATTCCCGTATCGTGTAGGTAGCTTGGTAAGCGCTTCGATCGCTCAACCGTTGACTACCGTATCTGAGATCGGTGATATGTATGTGTATTTCTCTATGACGGAAAAGGAGCTATTGGCATTGACGAAAGCCGGTGGTACCTTGAAAGAGCAATTAGAGAAGATGCCGGCCGTAAGACTGCAATTGGCGGATGGCTCTACGTACCATCATGAGGGTAAGATTGATGCCGTGAGCGGTGTTATCGATCAATCTACCGGTTCTGTAAGCATGCGTGCTATTTTCTCTAACGAGGGAAATGTCTTACGAAGCGGTGGTACTGGTAATATTATCTTCCCATATACGATGAACGATATCATTACGATCCCTCAATCGGCTACCGTGGAGATCCAGGATAAGAAATTCGTATTTGTATTGCAGCCTGATAATACCGTGAAGAATACCGAGATCAAGGTTTCCAATTTGAATGATGGCAAAAATTATTTAGTGACGGGAGGTTTGAAGTCCGGTGATAAGATTGTCGTGGAAGGCGTACAGATCTTGAAAGACGGCCAGGAAATCCAGCCGATTACTCGTGAGCAGCAAAAGGCAAAGTACGATCAGGCCTTGAAAGACCAGCATGACGGTAATTTACAGACTGCTTTTAATTAATAGGTATATAGAATAAGACAAATATTCGCTTTTGTCGAGTAAAAACGAAAGATATGAAATTAGATAGATTTATAAACCGCCCGGTGCTCTCCACGGTGATTTCCATCTTGATTGTCATCTTGGGTTTCCTAGGCTTGATTTCCTTGCCGGTTACCCAATATCCGGATATCGCCCCTCCAACCGTTTCGGTAAGGGCAACTTATACGGGTGCCAATGCGCAAACGGTATTGAATAGTGTGATCGCGCCTTTGGAAGACCAGATCAATGGTGTTGAGAACATGATGTATATGAGTTCCAATGCCTCTAATAATGGTTCTGCGGATATCTCCATTTATTTTAAGCAAGGAACGGATCCGGATATGGCGGCTGTCAATGTGCAGAACCGTGTATCTATGGCACAAGGTTTGTTGCCTGCCGAGGTAACGCAGATTGGTGTGACGACCCAGAAACGTCAGAACTCAATGTTGTTGGTTTTCTCCGTATATGCGGAAGATGATCGTTATGACTCAGAGTTTCTTGAGAATTACGCAAAGATTAACTTGATCCCGGAAGTCCAGCGTGTGCCGGGTGTCGGTGATGCCAACGTGTTGGGTACAGACTACTCCATGCGTATTTGGTTGAAGCCGGATGTGATGGCCCAATATAAATTAAGTCCGAGCGACGTAACCGTTGCCTTGTCTGAACAGAACGTAGAGGCCGCTCCGGGTTCGTTCGGCGAACAAGGAAATCAGTCTTTCCAATATACGATCCGCTATAAAGGACGTTTGCAAGAGGCTAATGAGTTTGAGCAGATTGTTGTAAAGGCTTTGCCGGATGGTGAGGTCTTGCGTTTGAAAGATATCGCCGATATCGAGTTGGGGCGTTTGACTTACAACTTTATCAACCGTGTAAATGGTCACGACGCCGTTACCTGTATCGTTTACCAGATGCCGGGAACCAACGCTACGGAAACAATTAGTAACATTGAAACCTTGCTGGAGGAAACTCAGTTGACAATGCCTCCCGGAATGAAGGTGAATATTTCCATGAATGCCAATGACTTCTTGTTCGCTTCTATCCATGAGGTAATCAAGACTTTGTTGGAGGCGTTCGTATTGGTGTTTATCGTGGTATATGTGTTCTTGCAGGATTTGCGTTCTACGTTGATTCCGGCTATCGCTATCCCGGTTGCCTTGATCGGTACCTTCTTTATGTTATCCTTGATCGGATTTAGTATCAACTTGTTGACTCTTTGTGCTATGGTGCTTGCCATCGCTATTGTGGTCGATGATGCGATCGTCGTCGTCGAGGGTGTCCATGCCAAGTTGGACCAAGGGTACAAGTCGGCGAAACTCGCTTCTATCGATGCCATGAGTGAGTTGGGTGGCGCTATCGTCTCCATTACGTTGGTCATGATGTCCGTGTTTATTCCCGTAAGTTTCATGGGAGGTACGGCCGGTACGTTCTATCGCCAGTTCGGTCTGACGATGGCGATCGCTATCGGTTTGTCCGCTTTGAACGCCTTGACATTGAGTCCCGCCTTGTGTGCGATATTCCTGAAACCGCATGATGAGGAGCATAAAGAAAAGAAAACGACATTTATTTCCCGTTTCCATACCTCATTCAATGCGGCTTACGATTCTTTGCTAGCTAAGTATAAGAAGCAGGTCGTGTTCTTTATCCAGAAGAAATGGCTTTCATTCGGTATTGTCGCCGGTTGTATCGCCGTATTGGTATTCTTGATGCAGGTTACGCCTACCGGTATGGTGCCGAACGAGGATACGGGTACGATCATGGGTGCCGTTACGTTACCACCGGGAACTTCCCAGGAGCGTACCTATGAGGTGATGAATAAGGTCGATAGTTTGATCGCTGCGGATCCGGCGGTAGAGTCGCGTACGGCGGTTGTTGGTTTCAGTTTTATCGGTGGTCAAGGACCTTCTTACGGCTCATTTATCATCAAGTTGAAAGACTGGGAAGACCGTTCTATGATGCAGAACTCGGATATCGTATATGGTAGTTTGTTCATGCGTGCCCAAAAGATCGTGAAAGACGCTCAGGTATTGTTCTTTACGCCGCCTATGATCCCGGGTTACTCTGCGTCCAGTGATATTGAGTTGAATATGCAGGATAAGACCGGAGGTAATTTGGATCGTTTCTTTGATATCTCCAAGGAATATATGGCTGCTTTGACGGCACGTCCGGAGATCAAGTCCGCTCAAACTACGTTTAACCCGAACTTCCCGCAATACGAGATCGATATCGACGCTGCCGCTTGTAAGAAAGCCGGTATCAGTCCGAAGGACATCTTGTCTACCTTGCAGGGATATTATGGTGGTTTATATGCCTCTAACTTCAACCGTTTCGGTAAGATGTACCGTGTAATGGTGCAAGCGGATCCCGATTTGCGTAAGAATATGGAGTCCATGAAGAACATCAAGGTAAAGAGCGGTAACGATATGGCTCCGATTTCCCAGTTCATTACGATGAAGAAGGTATATGGCCCGGATATCATCAGCCGTTTCAATATGTATACCGCCATCAAGGTCATGGTTGCCCCGGCGGATGGTTATACCAGTGGTCAGGCGTTGAAAGCGATTGACGAGGTGGCTAAGACAACGCTTCCGGCAGGTTTCGACTATGAGTTAGGTGGTATGGCACGTGAGGAGGCAAGTACGAGTGGCAGTACGACGGCTTTGATCTTCTTGTTGTGTTTCGTATTCGTTTACTTGCTGTTGAGCGCGCAGTATGAGAGTTACATCCTTCCTTTGTCCGTATTGCTCTCCGTGCCGTTCGGTTTGATGGGTAGCTTCTTGTTCGTCCAAGGTTGGGCCGCTTTGGGAAATATCCCGGCGTTGAAGATGATCGTAGGAACCATGTCTAACAATATCTATATGCAGATCGCCTTGATCATGTTGGTAGGTTTGTTGGCGAAGAACGCTATCTTGATCGTAGAGTTCGCTTTGGAACGTCGTCGTATGGGTATGAGTATCACATGGGCTGCCGTATTAGGAGCCGCCGCCCGTTTGCGTCCGATCTTGATGACCTCATTGGCGATGGTGGTCGGATTGTTGCCTATGATGTTCGCGTTCGGAGTAGGAGCGCACGGTAACCGTACATTGGGTACAGCGGCTATTGGCGGTATGTTCATCGGTATGATCTTCCAGATCTTTATTGTTCCGGTTTTGTTCGTGGTATTCCAGTACTTACAGGAGAAATTCAAGCCGATCGAATGGGAAGATTTGGATAACAGCGATATGAGTACGGAAATAGAACAGTACGCTAAAATAAAATAAGAGATGACAATGAAGAAACAAATTATATATATGGTATGTGCGACTGCTTTGTTAAGCAGTTGCCATATCTATAAGGCATACGAGCGTCCGGATTCCATCGATGCGACGGGAATTTATCGTGATCCGGTTTCCGAGACTGATACATTAGCCTCCGCGGATACGACCAATATGGGAAACCTTCCTTGGAAGGAAGTTTTTCGTGATCCGAAGTTACAGGCGTTAATTGAGGAGGGATTAGCCAATAATGTAGATATGCAGGCAGCCGTTCTTCGGGTAGAGGAAGCGAAAGTATTGTTGACTTCCGCCCGTCTGTCTTTCTTGCCTTCTATTAATTTCGCTCCCCAAGGGACGATTACATCGATTGGAAATAGCGAATACGTAAAGGCTTACTCAACGCCTTTGGCCGCTAGCTGGGAGGTTGACCTATTCGGAAAGCTTTTGAACGCGAGCCGTGGCCAAAAAGCTTCCTACTTACAGAGCCAGTATTCAAGACAGGCCGTGCGCTCTCAATTGATCGGTGGTATAGCGAATACTTATTATACCTTGTTGATGCTTGATCGGCAGGTGGAAATTACCGCTAAGACGGTTGATATCTATAAAGAGAATGTTCGTGTCATGGAGGCTATGAAGATAGCGGGTATGGCTACCGAGGCTGCCGTGACGCAAATGCGTGCCGCTTACCATCAGGTTTCCGGCTCGTTGATCGAGTTGGAGAGCCAGGTGCGTAGCGTGGAAAACTCATTGTCCGTGTTATTGGCTAAGGCCCCTCAACAGATTGATCGGGGTACTTTGGAGGAACAAGTAATGCCGGAGGATATCATGGTGGGTGTGCCTTTGCAATTGTTAGAGAATCGTCCGGACGTGAAGATCGCGGAGATGACACTTGCTAGTGCCTATTATACGACGAACAAAGCCCGTGCCGCTTTTTATCCGGGATTGAATATCACGGCGACAGCAGGCTGGACGAATGGTTCAGGCATCTCTGTCGCCAATCCGGGCCAATTTATGTTTCAAGCTTTGGCTTCGTTGGCCCAACCGATCTTCAACAATGGTAAGTTGGTCGCTAACTTGAAGGTATCGAAGGCAGAAGAGAAGATCGCTCAAATGAATTATCAGCAGACAATTCTGGAAGCAGGTAAGGAGGTGAGTGATGCTTTACATCAGTATGATGCCACGAGCAAGAAGCTTGTCCAAGATAGAGCGCAGATCGAGCAGCTAGAGAAAGCGGTGGCTTATACCAGCGCCTTGTTCCAGTCGGCTCAATCTACTTATTTGGAAATCCTTTCCGCACAGCAGAGCCTCTTGAGCGCTCAGTTGACGGAAGTGTCCGACAATGTGCAACGTATGCAAGCGGTTGTCAGTTTATACAGTGCCATCGGTGGTGGTAGAGAATAATAACCTTTAAATGTAGTAAAGTTATGATTAGTCCATTAGCATATGTAGATTCAAGCGCAAAGATCGGGAAGAACGTTACGATTCATCCTTTTGCGTACATTGATAAGAACGTGGAGATCGGGGATGATTGCGAGATCATGCCTCATGCCAGCTTGATGAGCGGTACACGCATGGGAAATCGCAACCGTGTATTTAACGGAGCTGTTATCGCTGCTGAGCCTCAGGATTTCTTTTATAAGGGAGGTGATACGATTGCCGTAATCGGAGATGACAACGTGATTCGTGAGAATGTGGTGATTAACCGTTCCTCGACAGCGGAAGGACGTACTAGTATCGGTAATGGTAATTTCTTGCATGAGGGGGTACATGTTTCTCATGATACGCAGATCGGAAACCGTAGTGTATTCGGCTATGGTAGTAAGATTTCCGGAAATTGTATCTTGGAAGATTATGTGATCTTTGGAGGCAATGTATTGATGAGCCAAGGATCCCGGGTTGGGGCTTGGGCGATGATTCAAACCGGCTGTCGTTTCCGTAAGGATATACCTCCTTTTATCGTAGCGGCTCAAGAGCCTACCACGTATTATGGCGTGAACTCTTTCATCATGTCTCATGAGGGATTCAGTGAAAAGGTTATCAAGCACATCAGTCATGCGTACCGGATCATCTTCCAAGGAAACAGCAGCCTTACGGATGCCTTGTTAATGATAAAGGATCAGGTTCCGATGAGTAAGGAGATCCAACATATTATAGATTTCGTTGGTGAGTCTAAATTAGGTATTCTCAAATAAATACCAATAACAAACGATAGGTAAAAGCCGAAGGAAATCATTTCCTCCGGCTTTTTTTATATAATGGAAGGACGGTTTGGTTAATAATGTTTGTTAAATAATGGTAAACGTGCAGCATTTGTCTCTTTTTAAGTGTCTTACTAATAAGACAACACGCAATGAAATCCAATAAAGGAGGTTTAATATGAAAAAGTCATTTTTATTATATCTTATCATGTCTGTATTTCTCATCGGTTATTGCGCTTGCGATAATGATGAGGAAAATTTTGATACGGCTACTACCGGACAAGTGATCAAAGTCCCGGATGATATCAAATCTTTTAATTCAGTTACAAAAGAAATCGTTTTCGAGAAGAATATTTCTATCAAGCAAGACGTGCGAGGCAATGAGAAGGTTGAATTCCGGATAGCTGGAAACGGTCACTTCACGGTAGGCAGTATCTCTTCGATAAGTTCCGTTATCTATAATGCCCCAGTCTTATTAGGGGATTATCAGAGATATTATTTATATGATGGATATCCTGTTGTAGATGTTCTACAAAATGAGGTAAGGAACCAAGAGGAAAGGGACGAAAACATGCAAAAGATAAAGAAAGCTTGGAGCAACTTCCTGAAAGTATTAAATGAGGCTGGAAAGTTGAAGCAGTAATTACCGGTTTAGGATGAAACGAATAAACTTAGTGAAGCTCGTATTGAACTAGTGAAGGCTTTTCATATTCAAACAAAAACTGTACTTTTGTCATAAATGCTTTACCGTGATCTTTTGAAATAAATCAATGGAGATACGTATGTATCTTCAAAGATTGAAAAATACGAATATTATCTTCGTTCCGTCGTAACTGTCCGTATCCACATAAAAAGAAAGAGGCCAACCCCGAAGGATCAGCCTCTTTTATCGCTTTAATAGAAATTCAAATTAAAGTGCACCCACTTCTTTCAAAGCCTCGTTAGTCTTATGAACAGCGGCAGCGCTCTTAGCGAACAACTCTTTCTCTTCAGCTGTCAATTCCAACTCAACGATCTTCTCGATACCGTTCTTGCCAAGGATAACAGGAACACCGATGCAAAGATCAGATTCACCGTACTCACCTTCCAAGTAAACAGAGCAAGGAACCATCTTACCTTGGTTGTGAATGATAGACTCAACAACAAATGCTCCAGCAGCACCCGGTGCATACCAAGCAGAAGTACCTAACAATTTAGTTAATGTAGCGCCACCAACCATTGTGGAAGCAACAACCTCTTGCAATTTCTCTGCGCTTAACAATTTGCTAACAGGGATACCTTTGTAAGTAGCCAAGCGAGCCAACGGAATCATTGTAGTGTCACCGTGACCACCGATTACCATACCCTCAACCTCGTTAGCGTTACAGCCTAGAGCCTGAGATAAGAAATATTTGAAACGAGAGCTATCCAAAGCACCACCCATACCGATGATACGGTTCTTCGGCAAGCCTAAAGACTTCAATGACAAATAAGTCATTGTATCCATCGGGTTAGAGATAACTACCAAGATTGCATTCGGAGAGTATTTCAAGATGTTTTGAGCTACGCTCTTAACGATACCAGCGTTAACACCGATCAGTTCTTCGCGAGTCATACCCGGTTTACGAGGAATACCAGAAGTGATAACTACAACGTCAGAGTTAGCTGTCTTCTCATAATCGTTTGTGCAACCTACAACCTTAGTATCGAAACCTAGCAAT
This sequence comes from Parabacteroides sp. AM17-47, assembly GCF_003434625.1. Classification (NCBI taxonomy): domain Bacteria; kingdom Pseudomonadati; phylum Bacteroidota; class Bacteroidia; order Bacteroidales; family Tannerellaceae; genus Parabacteroides; species Parabacteroides sp. AM17-47. The sequence continues at coordinate 204,850 of NZ_QTLI01000008.1, read as the reverse complement.
TGAGCGGTCTGCATCATATCCATCGCTTTACCTTCGGATACGCCTTCCTTTACGTCTAGCATTACAACTTCGTCTGCCACTTCATTGAAGGCAAGAACATTTGCGCAAGTAGCGCCTACATTTCCGGCACCAACAACTGTTACTTTTGACATAATAAATAAGTTTTAGTATGTTATTACTTAATAATACGCTATGTTTTTTAACGATGGCAAAGGTACAATCTATTACGGAATAAAGAAATATTTCCGTATATATTTTTGAGGGACATTATTAAATATCGCTAAAGCCTTGTCGAGGCTTCTTGACAACTTGGTACGCTTTTATTTTTAAGATCTTGAGGAAATGTTGTATCTTGGGTGCGAACAAAACTTAACCGAGGGAAGTTTTATTTACATGGGTTATTAATCTTAAATCCAACGTACTTATGAAAGTTCTTATATATATCCGAAAAGTCCTGTTTTTGTTTCTGTGCGGGGCCTTGTCTTTCTCTTACGGCTACGGTCAGGAGCTGCCGCTTCTGCCGGATACGATCAAGCCTCTCTTGTCGGACTCCAATTTGATAGATGAGTTGATCACTGTCGGATATGCTACGGGCAATCGCAGTACTTTATCCGGTTCTGTAAACCGGGTGAATGAAGGGGGAATGAATGAGGGATTGATCTCTACACCCTTGGACGCTCTTCGGGGAAGGGTGTCCGGCGTTAGTATCCCGGTTGGAGGAAATAGCGCCGCTGCCTTGGCTGCCGTCCGGGTCCGGGGTACAACTTCCTTAACGGGAGGTAATGATCCGTTGGTGATTATTGATGGGGTTTTTGCCGATCTTAATTTGCTTAGCTCGATCTATCCGGCGGATATCGAGAACTTCACGATCTTGAAAGATGCCTCTGAGACTGCTCAATATGGTTCTCGTGGTGCTTCCGGTGTTATCGAGGTAACGACTAAGAAAGGGCGGCAGGGAGCTTTTAGTATCAGTTATGATGGGAGTTTCGGTGTGGAGGCGGCTTATAAAAGTTTGGATATGTTATCGGCGAATGGTTTCCGGAAACTGGCGGAGGAACGTAATATCGGTATTTTAGATTTAGGGAATAATACGGACTTTCAGGATGAGATCACCCGGTTAGGGTTGGTGCAGAATCATCATATCGCTTTTGGGGGTGGTTCGGAGACTTCCAGTTATCGTGCCTCCTTGGGATTTGTGGAAAGGGAAGGGGTTATCCGAAATACGAACTCACGTAATTTTACGACCAAGTTGAATATTACGCAGCATGCGTTCAATGATCTTCTGGTCTTTGATTTAGGCATATTTGGTTCCTTGCTGAAAAATGCTTATTTAAATGATGTACAGAAGATGTTCTATTCCGCCGCTACTTTCAACCCGACATTTCCGAATCATAAGAATATGGAGACGGGTAGCTGGGATCAAATAACCAACGCTAGCCAGATCACGAATCCTTTGGCTTGGTTGGAGGTGAAGGATGATGATTCGAATGCTCATATAAATACGCACTTAAAACTGGTTTTTAACTTGAGTAAGCATTTAATGTTTACGGCTTTCGGTTCGTATACTTATAATGTAATAGATAACGCCCAATACCTCCCTACTTCGGTTTGGGCGCATGGGCAGGCTTATCGGGGGGAGCGGAAAACAGAATCTTTATTGGGAGATTTCATGTTGGCCTATAAAAAAGACTTTGGTTTGCATCAACTAAATGTATTGGGATTGGCGGAAGCTCAGAAAATGATAACGAGAGGTTTTTATACGACTGCGACGAATTTCAGTACCGATCGTTTTGGTTATGATAATTTACAGGCAGGTGCGGTACGTTTATGGGAGGGGACCGGTTCTTACTATGAGGCTCCTCATCTAGCATCTTTCCTTGGACGTGTGAATTATATTTATGATGGAAAGTATATCGCTACCGTGAATGCTCGAGCGGATGCCTCCTCGAAAGTGGGGGCCAATAATAAATGGGGATTTTTCCCTTCGGCTTCTGTCGCTTGGGTGTTGACCGAAGAGGAGTTTATGGAAGGTATCTCGTGGGTAAGGAATTTAAAGATTCGTTTGGGATATGGCCTTTCCGGTAATCAAGACGCGATCGATTCTTACAATTCTTTGCGATTGATGAAGCCTAATGGGGTTGTTTCCGTAAATGGTGCGCCCACCGTTACCTTGGGTACGATCCGTAATGCGAATCCGGACTTGAAATGGGAGGTAAAACGTACGTTCAATGCCGGTATCGATGCCGGGTTTTTCGACAATCGTTTTATTCTTGCCGTAGATTATTATAATTCCAAGACGGATGATATGTTGTATTTATACGATGTAAGCGTTCCGCCTTTCGCTTATAATAAAATGTTGGCGAATCTGGGATCGATGCGAAATAGTGGCGTGGAATTGGGTATTGGCGTCACGCCCTTGCGTACGAAAGATATGGAATTGAATATAAACGTAAACGTAACTTTCCAACGGAATAAATTGCTCTCCTTGAGCGGTTACTATAAAGGGGAATATATGTCCGCCCCGGAATATACTAGCATCTCGGATTTAAATGGGGCTGGTTTCCATGGAGGGTATAATCATATCGTTTATCAAATGGTCGGACAGCCTTTGGGTGTTTTTTATTTACCGAAATGTACAGGTTTGGTTTCCGATGGGAATGGCGGCTATAAGTATGAGATTGAGGACTTGAATGGAAACGGGGTGAGTTTGGAGGATGGTGAGGATCGTTATATTGCGGGACAAGCCATGCCGAAAACACTTTTAGGCTCTAATATCAGTTTCCGGTATAAACAATTCGATCTATCAGTACAGATTAACGGAGCCTTTGGGCATAAGATTTATAATGGAACATCGCTAACTTATATGAATATGGATATATTCCCGGATTATAACGTGTTGCGAGAAGCTCCATCCCTGAATATTCAAGATCAGACGGCTACGGATTATTGGTTGGAGAAAGGGGATTATATCAATTTTGATTATTTGACGTTGGGTTGGAACGTGCCTCTGGGTAATTTAAGGAAATATGTAAGAAACGTACGGCTTTCGGTTTCCGTAAATAATTTGGCGACAATTACAGGTTATTCGGGATTGACTCCGATGATAAATAGCTCTATCGTAAATAATACGTTAGGTATAGACGATAAGCGATCTTATCCGGTGGTTCGTTCCTATACGATGGGGTTGAGTTTTAATTTTTAAAAAGGTGTTCGTATGAGAAAGCTTTCTATTTTATCCTATATATTTGCGGGTTTGATGTTATCGTCGTGCGATGGCTATCTGAAAGAGGACCCTCGTGATCAGCTTTATCCGGAGGATGCGTACGATACCCCTCAGAATGTCTATCTGAATACGGTTGCTTCCTTATATAATTATATCGGAGGTTATAGCGATAGCCAAGGATTGCAAGGAACGTACCGGGGTGTCTACGACTTGAATACCTTTACGACTGACGAGGCCATGCTCCCGACTCGTGGCGGCGACTGGTATGACGGTGGTTTCTGGCAAGGTCTCTTCTTGCATAAGTGGGGAACGAATAGTGACGCTATCCAAGCTACTTGGGAATATCTGTATAAAGTAATCGTATTAAGCAATCAATCTTTAGAGATATTAGGCGAGTTGCGGCAAAAAACGGATTATAACGATTTAGATCGGTATGAGGCGGAGGTTCGTGCCTTGCGTGCGATGTATTATTATTATTTAGTCGATATGTTTGGCCGTGTCCCTCTTATCGTTTCTTCTTCCATTCCGGTGAAAGACGTGCGGCAGAGTGACCGGAAAGAGGTCTTTGATTTTGTTGTAAAAGAATTACAAGAATCCCTTTTGTTATTGAGTACGGCGCATAGTAATTCGCCCGGCGATTATTATGGAAGGATTACGAGACCGGTTGTTTATTTTTTATTGGCGAAGTTGGCCTTAAACGCAGAAGTGTTTACGGATAACGACTGGACGGATGGTCTGCGTCCGAATGGACGGGAAATCTATTTTAGGGTAGGCGAGAGGAAGTTGAACGCTTGGCAAACGGTTGTGGCGTACTGTGATTCAATAACGGACTTAAACTATAGCTTATCTCCGAACTATGCGGATAATTTTTCTGTATTTAATGAATCGTCCGGAGAGAATATTTTCACGATTCCGATGGATAAGAACTTATATACGAGCCAAATGCAATATCTTTTCCGCTCCCGTCACTATAATCATGCCAAAGCATATGGATTGGGGGGAGAGAACGGCTCTTGCGCTACGATAGAGGCCCTTCGGGTATTTGCGTATGGGACGGACTCGGTCGATACCCGGTTTTATGAGAATTATTACGCCGATACGATGTTTGACCTCAATGGTGATACGATTCGGTTAGATAATGGGACTCCTTTGGTATATTTACCTCTAGAGGTTAGGTTGGATTTGTCTAGGTTGCCTGCCGAGAAAACGGCGGGTGCCCGCATGAAGAAATACGAGATCGATAAGATGGGGACGAAAGATGGAAAGCTATCGGATAATGATATCGTATTATTCCGTTATGCGGATGTCTTGTTAATGAGATCGGAAGCGAAAGTTCGTAATGGAGAGAATGGGGATGAAGAGTTGAATGCCGTTCGTTTCCGTGTGGGAATGTTACCTCGTAAGGCGACATTAGAAAATATTTTGGCTGAGCGTCAACTGGAATTGGCTTGGGAAGGCTGGAGGAGGCAGGATTTGGTACGTTTTGGAAAGTTTACCCGCCCTTATACGGATCGCCCTCAATTGCCCCATGAATCGAATGGCTATACCACCGTTTTCCCAATTCCCGATAAAGTCCGTTCCTTGAATCCTAATTTGATACAGAATCCGGGATATTAGTAGATTTGGATTGTATTTATCAATTATGTAATAATTTGGAATATAGGAAGATTTTATTTTTCTTTGTGTAAAAAGTAAAACGTTTGTCTATGAGATCGCAAAAAGAGTGTATAGAATTGCTACGTGGCTATTTTCAAAATAAGGCTAAAGATTATGGCATTGTTCGTATGGCCCTTTTTGGTTCAGTCGTGCGAAATGAACAAACAGAGGAGAGTGACGTAGATATTGCTTACGAAGGGGAAGCTAATCTATTATTACGTAGCCGAATGAAACAAGAGTTAGAGTCTTTGTTTGGATGTAGAGTCGATATCATTCGTCTTCGCAAACAACTTGTTGATAGTGTATTTGGACAAAATGTCGAAAATGATTTGATTTATGTTTGATAAGGTACGGATTGGCTCATTGTTAGATCGAATAGAAAATTCGATTCTCTTAATACAGAGTAAATCGGGGGAGATAAATTGTCCGGATGATTTCCTTTTGAGTCAAGATGGTATGTTCATTTTAAGTGGCATCTGTATGCAGTTGGTTTTTATTGGAGAAAGTGTCAAGACTATTGATAATAAAACTAATCATAGTTATTTAATAAAATATACAGATATACCTTGGACTGCTATTATGGGATTAAGGGATATTATAGCTCATGAGTATCATCGTATTGATGAGGAAGAGATCTTTGCGGTTGTGAATAAAGACTTAATTTCTCTTTTGAAAATAATTCAGCAAATGAAAATGGATTTAGAGACAATAAATTAAGGGTGAAAATAATATTCAATTTCTCACCCTTAATATCTATTTTACTCTATATACAATACCAATCCCTTTAAATATTCACCTTCCGGATGGTAGATATTCACCGGATGGTCTGCGGGTTGGGTTAATTGATGCAAGATACGAACGCTACGGCCGGATTGGGCGGCGGCGCTAAATACAGCTAAACGGAAGTTTTCCTTGCTGACAACCTGTGAGCAGGAGAAGGTAAACAAGATTCCTCCCGGCTTGATCTTCTCGAAAGCGATCGCGTTTAATTTGCGATACCCTTGTAAGGCGTTACGTAGTACATTCTTATGTTTAGCGAACGCAGGAGGGTCCAATATGATTAAATCATAATTACTTCCCATTTTTTCCAAATACTTAAACGCGTCTTCCGCATATGCCTCATGACGGGGATCTCCCGGGAAATTCAACTCGACATTCTTTTTCGTCAAAGAAATCGCTTTCGCCGAACTATCTACGGAATGAACCACCTTAGCGCCTCCTCTCATCGCATAGAAAGAGAAACCGCCCGTATAACAGAACATATTCAATACGGAGCGATCTTTTGCGTAATACTCCAACAAAGAGCGATTCTCCCGTTGATCCACGAAGAAACCTGTCTTTTGGCCTTTCTGCCAGTCTACACAGAATTTCAGTCCGTTTTCTATAGCGATATCTTCCACTTCGCCTCCGAATAAGTAACCATCTTCGCTACCTAAATTCGCTTTATAAGGTAAAGTCGCTTCCGATTTATAGTAGATGTTTTGTAAAGTATCGCCCAATACCGCTTTCAAAGCCTCCGCGATCTGATGACGGGCATAATGCATTCCTACCGAATGTGCTTGCATAACCGCCGTATGCGCATACATATCGATCACCAATCCCGGTAAGTTATCGCCTTCGCCGTGAATCAGGCGGAACGTATTATTATTTTCTACCCCAGCCAGCCGCAAGGTCTTTCTGAGTTCGTAAGCGATACGGATACGTTCAACCCAAAAAGCATCGTCGATGGCGATTGGGGTGAAAGATAACACACGTACGGCGATACTGCCGATTTGGTAATGGCCGATCGCCAAAAAACGCTGGTTCGCTCCGTATACCTCTACCAAGTCACCCTCTTCCGGATCGCCTTCAACAGATTGGATCGCTCCGGAAAATACCCATGGATGGAAACGCAATAGCGATTCTTCTTTCTTAGGCTTGAGAAAAACTTTACAATACTCCATTTATGCTTGATTCAATAAATTATATATTCTTAGGCAGGCCCAAGCATCGAGGGCCGCATATTTCTTTTGTGAGTCTGTCAATACATCCGCCTCCCAATTCGTGAGGCGTTGTCCTTTTGATATCTTTTTTTGGAAAAGTATCGCATATATCTTTTGCAGGCTGGCATCCTCGATGCCGAACTGGCCTACGTAATTCTGTAAATCAAGGAAATTAGCGGGTTCTATATCCGAACGCTTCCGTATCGCCCCGAAATCATCCCGTAAAGATAACCCGATCTTTAAGGTCGAACTGCTTTTTAGGAATTTCTCCAGAGATTCCGGTATACCGATATGATTCAAGCGGAACAAGAAACAAGTATCATCCGTTGATATCTGCATCAATGAGATCTTGTAACGCTGTCCCTTCTTAAAGCTGGGACGGGTCTCCGTGTCAAAACCAACGATCGGAAAACGCAGCAAGTACTCTACGGCCTTGTCTGCCTCCTCTTTACTAAGGATCGTAATGATACGTCCCTTGAATTCCTCTACGGTAAGTTTCGCTATTTCCTCTTTAGCAATTGTATGTATAAATTGTTGTATCATTCTTCCTCTTCATTCTTTTCCAAATCCTCATCACCACTGTAACGCACAGCGTGCAACGCTTTCAAGGCATTCAATAATTGCTGTCCCCAGTATTCTTGGAAGTTCGTGCGGCACAAAGCGATAGCCTCTTGCATAACTTCCTCGTTTCCTTGACGGAATAAAGATACGAAATTTCCTGTATCTTGATAGACATCAGCCAAGTTCTCGGAAATAAACGCTGCGATAGGAGTATCGCTATACCGCATATCCGCATGAAATGTTTCCAGATAGGAATCTCGTTCGCCAAGCAAACCGGCTATCCGTGAACGAACCGACTCGTACATGTCTTCTGAAACGGAAAGCTCGAGTTCGGTTTCCTCTTCAGATTCCACTTCGGGCAACAGGCTGGCCTTTAAGTATAAAAGAGGCAAAAGTTTTGTCGCCTTATCTACGAAGTCGAAAAGCCCGGTATTTCCGGCGGTCTCAACAAAGGTACAATATTCCAGTGCTACCGTAACAAATTCTAGCGTGTTGCGCTCGTATATCGGATTTTCTTCTTTTTCCATGTGCCTGTTCGTCTAATCATTCTTGATAACAATTCGCAAAAATACAACAAAAATCCGTTTTTTTCGTGATAAAGTCCCGAATATTCTTTTTAGTCGGGGATTGCTCTCCTATATATTTCCTGTTTTATTATTTTTGTGCAATTAATAGAAGGAATGTTAATGATAGACTAATGTTGGATATACTAATTAGGATAAAAAAACCGATCGAGTTATGAGTTCATGTGGAAAGAATGAGAACCCTCAAGAGATGAATCGCCGTAAATTCTTGAAGGTATTTGGGGGTGGGGCTGTCGCCTCTTCGGCGGCGCTTTACGGTTGCGCTCCCAAGAATGAGCCGGGGGCGGCTGTGGCGTTAGGTGAGGTTCCTACCGATAAAATGACCTATCGCCAACATCCTACGAATGGCGATAAGGTTTCTATTTTAGGATATGGTTGTATGCGTTGGCCCTTGAAACAAGGATCGGACGGTAAAGACCAGATTGATCAAGAAGCCGTGAATCGTTTAGTGGATTATGCGATAGAACATGGGGTGAATTACTTTGATACTTCTCCTGTTTATGTACAAGGTATGTCCGAGAAAGCGACCGGTATCGCATTGGCACGCCATCCTAGGAACTCCTATTATTTGGCCACTAAACTGTCAAACTTCCAGAACTATACGAGAGAAAACTCGTTGGCGATGTATCGGCAGTCGTTCCGTGATTTGCAAACCGATTATCTGGATTATTATTTGCTTCACTCTATCGGTGGGGGGAATGGTATCGAGCTTTTCAATGACCGCTATATAAATAATGGAATGCTTGATTTCTTGGTGAAAGAACGGGAAGCGGGACGTATCCGTAACCTAGGTTGGTCTTTTCATGGGGATGTAAAAGTGTTTGATTATGTGTTGGATATGGGCGTGAAATGGGATTTCGTTCAGATCCAGCTGAATTATCTGGACTGGAAACATGCCTCGGGGCGTAACGTAAACGCTGATTATCTGTATGGCGAATTAGAGAAGCGAGGTATTCCGGCGGTTATCATGGAACCGCTATTAGGAGGTCGCTTATCGAATGTTCCGGATCATATCGTTGCTCGTTTGAAACAGCAACGGCCTGAGAATAGCGTGGCTTCATGGGCTTTTCGTTTCGCCGGCTCTCCGGATGGGGTCTTGACGGTGTTAAGCGGCATGACGTATATGGAGCATTTGCAAGATAATATCCGTACCTATTCCCCGCTTATTCCGGTAACGGACGAGGAGAAAGACTTTTTGGAAGAGACGGCCCAGCTTATGATGAAATATCCGACAATACCTTGCAATGATTGCAAATATTGTATGCCTTGTCCATATGCGTTGGATATTCCGGGCATTCTTTTACATTATAATAAATGTGTGAACGAAGGAAATGTTCCGAAAAGCGCGCAAGACGAAAATTACGCGAAAGCTCGTCGTGCCTTCTTAGTCGGTTATGACCGGAGTGTCCCAAAGTTGCGTCAAGCGAACCATTGTACAGGGTGTGAGCAATGTAATCCTCATTGTCCGCAGGGTATCGATATCCCCAAAGAGATGCAGCGTATCGATAAATTCGTGGAAGAGTTGAAAGTGAATGGTTAACCTTTAAACAAACGGAAAATTATGTTACGAAAAATAAGAATATTCGCCGCCACCTTTTGCTTTGTGCTGATAACCCTGTTATTTCTTGATTTCACGGGTACGATTCACGCTTGGTTCGGATGGTTGGCAAAGATACAGTTTTGGCCTGCGTTGTTGGCTTTGAATGTCGGTGTTGTGGTAGGGTTGATAATCTTGACTCTTTTATTGGGGCGTGTATATTGCTCCGTTATCTGCCCTTTAGGGGTATTGCAAGATATCATTTCGTGGTTTGCTAGTAAACGGAAGAAATACCGCTTTTCCTATTCTCCCGCATTGAAGTGGGTGCGTTATGGAACCTTGGTTATTTTTATATTGGCTTGTATCGCTGGTATCGGTTCCTTGGTAGCGTTGATTTCGCCTTATAGCGCTTATGGGCGTATCGCTTCTAATTTATTTGCGCCAATCTATCAAGAGGGCAACAATCTATTGGCCTATTTCGCGGAACGTATGGATAGTTACGCATTCTATTCGGTGGACGTATGGGTGCGTAGTCTGGCTACGATGGGAATCGCTATTCTGAGCTTTGTCATATTGGCGATTTTAGCTTGGAGAAATGGACGTACGTATTGTAATACGATCTGTCCGGTGGGTACGGTTCTCGGTTTTTTGTCGAAGTATGCTTTACTTAAACCTCGCATTGATACCGATAAATGTAATGGTTGCGGATTATGCGCACGTAAATGCAAGGCTTCCTGTATCGATTCTAAGAATCATGCGGTCGATTATAGCCGTTGCGTGACTTGTATGGATTGTTTGGATAATTGCCGTCAAGGTGCGATTTCGTATACGAGGGCACGCAAGGCTGATAAAGTTACTTCGGTAAAAGAATCCTTAACGAAGGACACTACGGATGTTTCCCGCCGTCGAGCCTTGTCGGCTACGGCATTGGTAGCCATGTCTTCCGTTTTACATGCCCAGCAGAAAAAACTGGAGGATTATGTGGAGATGAAGAAAGACGGAGGCTTTGCGCCGATTAAAGAACGTAAAGAGCCGAATCGTTTGGCGCCATTGGTTCCTCCCGGAGCTTTGAGTATCGGGAATCTGGCGCAACATTGCACGGGGTGTCAGCTTTGTGTATCTGTCTGCGAGAATCATGTCCTGCGCCCGTCTACGGATCTGATGAAACTGATGCAGCCGAAGATGGCATTCGATAGAGGGTATTGCCGTCCGGAATGTGTGAAATGTTCGGAGGTTTGCCCGACGGGAGCGATCAAACCTATTACGAAAGAAGATAAATCTGCTATACAGATCGGTCATGCCGTATGGGTAAGAGATCTTTGTATTGTCAATACGGACGGTATGAGTTGTGGTAATTGTGAACGCCATTGCCCGACAAAATCGATCCAGATGGTGGCGAAAGATCCGGCAGATCCAAAGTCGTTAAAGATCCCGGTGATCAATACGGAAACTTGTATTGGTTGTGGTGCTTGCGAGTACCTTTGTCCATCTCGTCCTTATAGTGCGATCTATGTAGAAGGACATGAGATGCACAGATCTATTTAATGCCGTTAAAATCTATCCCCAAAAACATGTACGTGTTTCCGCGAAAACATGTACATGTTTTTCAGAAAACACGTACGTCTTTTTTTCAAAGGTTCGTCAGACTCGATTTTTCTATGTACATTTGCGTGTTATAAAAGAATTATTGAGAAACTATTTATGGCAAAGAAGACAACAACAACGAAGCAAAATCATACAGAGCCGAGCTGGTTCGCAGCCTTGAAGACTTTTTTTACAAATGAACGGACCCGTTTCATTACAGGTTTGATTATCTCTATACTAACCATTTACGTAGGGCTTGCCTTGATTTCGTTTTTCTTTACAGGAGCCGCCGATCAAAGTAAAATAGAGAATGTTCCTTTAGGGGATTTGTTGACCAATCGAGGATCGGTAGAGAATTGGACGGGCGTACGCGGGGCGTATTTGTCTGATCTGTTGATGAATCGTTGGTTCGGTATCTCTTCTTTTATGATCCTCTTTTTCTTGGGATCGGTTGGGGCGAAACTCATGAACTTAAATAAAGTATCCTTGTTGAGGCGTTTTTTGTTTAGCGCTTCGGCGTTGATCTGGGGATCTGTGTTTTTTGCTTTTATATTTATCAAGGGATATGAGGATACGTTTATTTATCTAGGCGGTCAACACGGATATTACATCTCGGAGATGTTTATTACCAATATCGGAATCCCCGGTACGATCTTGCTTTTATTAGGCTCATTCTTAATCATCGCTATTTTTACCAGTAAGAAGACAATCCCGTTCTTACAGCGCGTATTTTCTTTAGGTTGGGTGAAAGATCGTTTGAAACGTGAAGGCGAGGTAGATGTCGATCAGACGGAAAAGGAGGATAATGTAATTCCTCGCTCTAAGCCTGTCGTAGAGCAACCGGATGAACAACCGGAAATGGATGAGTATGAGGAGTTCGATACGGAGGCTGAATTGTTGAAAGCCGAAGGGAAAGAAAACCGTAAAACAGTACCGGAATATAAGAACGAAGAGGTCGCTGTTGCTGATGATTTAGTAGTTACGATCGCTCAAGGTGACGACGATCCGATAAACGAAAAAACAGATGAGATAAATACCCCGGAGTCAGAGAATGAGGAGGATGCCGGATTTACGGTGGAAGTTGCCGCCGGTAATGATGAGACCTACGATGCCTCGGCCTTGGGTACGTATGATCCCCGTTTGGATCTTTCCCGTTATGTATTCCCTACCTTGGACTTGCTGAAAGCGTATGATAGTGGGAGCATGGAGATCAATCGGGACGAATTGGCGGAAAACCAACGCTTGATCAAGCAAGCCTTGGAAGATTTCAATATAAAGATCGCTTCGATCAAAGCGACAGTCGGACCTACGGTTACGCTTTATGAGATTGTACCCGAGGCGGGTGTCCGTATTTCTAAGATCAAGAACTTGGAGGATGATATCGCCTTGAGTTTATCCGCTTTGCAGATCCGTATTATCGCCCCGATGCCCGGAAAGGGAACGATCGGTATCGAGGTGCCGAATAAGAATCCTCAGACGGTATCGATGCAATCTGTTATCGCTTCACGCCGATTCATTGAGGGTAAGTATGAGTTGCCTGTGGCGATGGGTAAGACGATTACGAACGAGGTGTTCATGTTCGATCTTTGTAAGACACCGCATCTATTGGTAGCCGGTGCTACGGGACAAGGTAAGTCTGTCGGTCTAAATGCGATCATCACTTCCTTATTATATAAGAAGCATCCATCGGAGTTGAAATTCGTGATGGTAGACCCGAAAATGGTTGAGTTTAGTATCTATTCCAAGATAGAACGTCATTATCTGGCGAAACTTCCGAATGCGGAGAAGCCGATCGTTACGGAGCCAGCTGACGCTGTCGCTACATTGAACTCGTTGGTGATCGAGATGGAAGACCGGTACCGTTTACTGGTGAACGCGAATGTTCGTAATATAAAGGAATACAACGCTAAGTTTATCGAACGGCGGTTGAACCCGCAGAAGGGACATCGCTTCTTACCCTATATCGTGGCGGTAGTGGATGAGTTTGCCGACTTGATCGCAGTGGCCGGACGTGAGATCGAGTTGCCTATCTCTCGTATTGCGGCGAAGGCCCGTGCGGTAGGTATCCATATGATCTTGGCTACGCAACGCCCGGATACAAAGGTGATTACCGGTACGATCAAGAGTAACTTTCCGAGCCGTATTGCCTTTAAGGTTGCTTCTATGATCGATTCACGTACGATTCTGGATGCTCCGGGCGCTAACCGTTTGATCGGACGGGGCGATATGTTGATTGTCGTGGCGGGACAAGAGCCGGTTCGTGTGCAGTGCGCTTTCGTAGATACGCCCGAGGTGGAGGATATCGTGGATTATATCGGTGAGCAGACTGGTTTCCAAACCGCTTATTTGCTTCCGGACTATGTGCCGGAAGGTGGGGAGGCATCAGCTTCGGGAGCAGTCGATTTATCAGATCGAGATCCCTTATTTGACGAGGCGGCTCGTTTGATCGTGATTCAGCAACAAGGTTCTACTTCTTTGATCCAGCGTAAATTCGCTATCGGTTATAATCGTGCCGGACGTTTGATGGATCAATTGGAGGCTGCCGGTATTGTTGGCCCGTTTGAGGGAAGTAAGGCCCGTCAAGTATTGGTGCAAGATGAGTATTCGTTGGAGCAAGTATTAAATGCTTTGAAATAAATATGAGAAGAGAACATAAAATAAGAGTGTGGCGGTGTATCGCGTTTGTCGGATTATTCTTGTGTTTCCTGTTGGGACTAGGAGTGGGGGCGCATGCCCAGAATGCGAATGATATCTTGGGGAAGGCGGCCGCTGCTTATGAGAATTCGAACGGGATAAGCGCTTCTTTTACGATGTTTACCCGTTCTGCCGGTCAGAATGCGGGAGAGAGTTTTGAGGGAACCATCCAGATGAAAGGTGATAAGTTTACATTAGTCACGCCGGATGCGCTTACTTGGTTTAATGGTACGACGCAATGGACGTATGTGGAACGGAACGATGAGGTGAACGTGACGAATCCTACGGGAGAAGAGTTGCAATTTACAAATCCCGCTCTTTTATTAAATAGTTATAAGAAGGGATTCACGGCGGCTTATAAAGGCGAGAGTACGGCACCGAACGGAAAAGCCGCTTACGATGTGGAATTGACACCGAAGAAAAAAGGGGATATCGTGAAAGTGGAGTTGCAAATCGAGAAATATTCAAATTTCCCGGCTCGTATCACGGTTACTTCTAAAAACGGCGTTAGCAGTACGATCCAGATCAGCCAATTGAAAACAGGTATAAACCAACCGGATCGTTTTTTTGTTTTTAACGAAGGGGATTATCCGGACGTAGAGGTGATAGACCTTCGATAATAGAGAATTGAAAATTGATAATTAATACTTAGATACTATGAGCGATTCAGTGAATGAGAAAGTACGTTGCCTTATTATAGGCTCGGGTCCAGCAGGTTATACGGCAGCGATTTATGCTTCCCGTGCGAATTTATCTCCGGTGCTTTATGAAGGAATACAGCCGGGGGGACAATTAACAACAACTACAGAGGTGGAGAATTTCCCGGGATATCCGGACGGTATAACCGGCCCTGAGTTAATGGAAGATTTAAAAAAACAAGCCGTCCGTTTTGGTGCGGATATCCGTTTCGGTATCGCTACAGCCGCTGATTTGGGCGAGGCTCCTTATAAAATTACGATTGATGGTGAGAAAGTGATCGAGACGGAGACTTTGATTATCGCTACGGGTGCTTCCGCGAAGTATCTGGGTCTTCCGGATGAACATAAGTATGCGGGTATGGGTGTATCCGCTTGCGCTACTTGCGATGGTTTCTTCTATCGTAAAAAGACGGTAGCGGTAGTAGGTGGTGGGGATACGGCCTGTGAGGAAGCGATTTACTTGGCAGGTTTGGCGAAGCAGGTTTACTTGATCGTGCGTAAACCCTATTTGCGTGCTTCAAAAGTAATGCAAGAACGTGTCTTCAAGACTCCGAATATCACGGTGCTTTTCGAACATAACACCCTGGGTTTATTTGGAGAGAATGGCGTGGAAGGTGCTCATTTGGTAAAACGTATGGGAGAGCCGGATGAGGAGAAAGTGGATATCGCTATCGATGGTTTCTTCTTGGCGATTGGCCATAAACCTAATTCGGATATCTTCAAGCCATGGATAGATACGGACGAGATCGGTTATATCGAGACAGTTCCGGGAACTCCCCGAACGAAAGTTCCGGGTGTGTTTGCCGCTGGAGATGTCGCTGATCCCCATTATCGTCAAGCTATTACCGCTGCGGGAAGTGGTTGTAAGGCTGCTATCGAGGCTGAACGTTATTTATCAGAGATCGGAAAATAGTTGACAGTTGACAATTGATAGTTGACAGTTGCGACAAGCGGTATTTAACTGTCAACTATCAATTGTCAACTATCAACTGTCACTTGTCATTTGTCAACTAATTTAATTTCCATGAATTTAAAATCTACTCTTCTTTTGCTACTTTGCCTGATGATGGCAGGAATGGTAGCGGCAAAGGATAACACGAAAGTGATCGCCCATCGGGGGTATTGGAAAACGGAGGGCTCTGCTCAGAACTCTATCCGTTCTTTGGAACGTGCCAGCGAGATTGGTGCCTATGGCTCGGAATTCGACGTACATCTTACGGCGGACAATGTGCTGGTAATATTCCATGATAATGATATCCAAGGAAAACATATTCAATCCTGTACTTATGATGAATTGAAAGATTTGCAATTGAGCAACGGCGAAAAGCTCCCTACTTTAGAGCAATATTTGAAACGTGCGAAGAAATTGAAGAATGTCCGGTTAATTTTAGAACTGAAAGCTCATGAGACCCCGGAACGCAACCGTGAGGCTGCTAAAGCTGTTGTAGATATGGTGAAGCGTATGAAATTAGCGAAACGTACGGATTACATATCTTTTAATATGGATGCTTGTAAAGAATTTATCCGTCTATGTCCGAAATCTGAGGTTTCTTATCTGAATGGAGAATTATCCCCGATGGAATTGAAAGAGTTTGGTTTTACAGGATTAGACTACCATTATAAAGTCTTGCAATCTCATCCGGATTGGGTGAAGGATTGTAAAGTCCTAGGCATGACTTCGAATGTCTGGACCGTAGATGACCCTAAATTAATGGAAGAGATGATCGATCTGGGAGTCGATTTTATTACGACTGATTTACCGGAAGAGACTCAAAAAATACTACATTCGCGGGCTCAATAAGGCATTATAAAGATGAGAAAGTTTTGTCTGTTGCTTATCCTGTCGCTGGCTTTACCCGTTTTTTGTCTGTTACAAGCGGTAGAGCCTCCCAAAAAGGAAATTCGTGCGGTTTGGTTGACTACGGTTTATGGTCTGGATTGGCCTCATAAACCGGCTACTACCGAGGCGGGACGAAAAGCCCAGCAACAGGCATTGCTTGATATCTTGGACCGGCTTCAAGAAGCGAATTTTAATATGGTCTTCATTCAGGCTCGCTTGAGGGGAGACGTGATGTATCGTTCGGCTATCGAACCAGTCAGTAAGACATTCTCCGGTAAGTATGGAGAATTACCGGGATATGATCCACTCGCTTTTGTCGTTGATGAATGCCATAAGCGGGGAATGGAATGCCATGCGTGGTTCGTGACTTTCCCGTTAGGAACGGAAAAAAGCGTGAAGGAGCAAGGAAAGCTTTCCGTGGTTAAAAAGAAACCAAAACTTTGCAAACGGCATAATGGAGAGTGGTATTTGGACCCCGGCGTACCGGAGACCGCTGATTATATCTTATCCTTAGTCAAGGAGATCGTGAATGGCTATGATATAGATGGTATCCATTTCGATTATATCCGCTATCCCGAAGAGGCGAAAACATTCCCGGATAAAGCGCTGTATAATAGATCCGGTAAGAAAAAGTCTCTGGCAGACTGGCGTAGGGAGAATATCAACCGGATGGTTTACCGTATTTACGATTGGGTAAAGCAAACGAAACCTTGGGTACAGGTGAGCAGTTCGCCACTCGGGAAATATAATCGTATTGAACGGGTACCTAACGCGGGTTGGACCGCTTACGAAAGTGTCTTCCAAGACCCGAAGATATGGATGCAACAAGGTAAACAAGATATGATTGTTCCGATGATGTATTACCTGCATAAGAATTTCTTTCCTTTCGTGGATAATTGGGTGGATAATTGTAACGGGCGTTTGGTCGTACCCGGCTTGGGAGCTTATCGGATGGACAAGAGTGAGGCGGACTGGGCCGTGAATGATATAACGGACCAGATCGATTATAGCCGTTATTACGGAGGAGCCGGCTGTGCGTTCTTTCGTTGTGGAAATGTCCTGTATAATGATAAGGGACTCTATAAAGAGTTGAGAGACAATTACTATAAGTATCCGGCCCAATTGCCTCCGTTGACTTGGCTGAATGATTCGGTACCTGCCGCTCCGGAGGGCATCAAAGTGGAACGTTTAGATGATGAGTTGCATTTAACTTGGCAGAAACCTGTGTCGGAAAAGCAGGATTTAACTTATACCGTTTATTATTCATTGACGGATTCGATCGACACGGCTTCGGCAAAATCCATATTAGCTACGAATATTTATGGCAACGAGCTTTTTCTTCCTATCGATGTAGAGTCTGAACGTGGGTATACATTTTCTGTAACGGCTTCCACCCGTTACCGGATGGAGAGTGAACCTTCTCCGGATACCTATTATTACCTGTCTAAATTTATCAAGTAAAGGGGGTATTTTGATTTCGAGTTTTTTTGCTTATTTTTGCGGCATATGAGACGATTTGCCACATCCTTGTTTCTTGTAATTCTTGCTTCCTTGATCTTTTATGGGGGAGCGGGGGTTAATTTCGTATCTTATTGTTGTGGCGTTTGCGAGAAAGAGGGAGTGGAGGCTTTATTGGCAGCTAAGTGCTGTGAGATTCATGGACATGATCATAGTCGTGATAAGCTTGCGAATAATACGGTGGAGTGTTGTGGCATGAACGGCTGTGGCATTGAACGGGTTGATTTTGATTGGAATTCTGTAAATATACAAGTACCGGATCTGCAACCAGTCGTACATGATTTGCTCTTCTCCTCTATTTTCGAGAGTTTACAAATCGCTTCCTTATTTGCTGATTCCTATGAGATTAGGGTGACAGGTCCTCCTGTAGCCTGTCCTCGTGTGTACCTTTCTTTATTGACTACGCTTTTGATTTGATTGTATTCGTGAGGGTGGAAGCTGCTCGCTGAATACCCTTTGGTTTTTAAGGTAGGGGATACTCTATCCCTGCGGAAACTGTATTTAA
Source organism: Parabacteroides sp. AM17-47 (assembly GCF_003434625.1). NCBI lineage: Bacteria > Pseudomonadati > Bacteroidota > Bacteroidia > Bacteroidales > Tannerellaceae > Parabacteroides > Parabacteroides sp. AM17-47. Next base: position 186,468 of record NZ_QTLI01000008.1, on the reverse strand, counting down.
CGATTCAATCAAATAACAACTATCATGTTAAGACAATTATATCTGATATTTTTACTGTCCTGTTTGACTTTTACTTTGACTTGGGCCGAGGATTCCGGCAAGAAAGTGAAAGGACGTGTATGTGATGAAAACAAACAACCTATTATCGGTGCAAATGTATATTGGGAAGGAACCCAAAATGGAACCACGTCCGATGTGGATGGAAATTTCGAGTTAGAACGAAAAGGTGACTCCAAGAATCTGGTGGTTAGCTATATCGGTTATATGACTGAGGTCACCCCTGTGGATGAGAAGGACGATGCTATGCAGATTATCTTAAAAGGTGAGATCGCCTTGGATGAGGTCGTGGTTAGTGAGCGCAAGATGGGAACCATCGCTTCCCGTACGAGCGTATTGCAAACTCAGAAAATTACGTACGATGAGATTTGCCGTGCGGCCTGCTGTAATCTGGCGGAGAGCTTTGAGACAAATCCGTCTGTCGATGTATCGTACTCGGATGCGGCTACAGGTGCCCGGCAAATTAAACTGTTGGGATTGGCGGGAACCTACGTACAAATGTTGACCGAGAATTACCCGAATTTCCGGGGGGCCGCTTCCTTATATGGGCTGGATTATGTTCCGGGAGCTTGGATGGAAAGTATTCAGGTGTCTAAAGGAACCTCTTCGGTTAAGAATGGGTATGAGGCGTTGGCCGGACAAATCAACGTGGAATTCAAGAAGCCCCCTACGGCGGATATTTTCTCTGCTAATGTGTTCGCTAGTGATGCCGGACGTTATGAAGGGAATGCGGATGCTTCTTGGCATATCAACGACAAGCTCTCTACCGGTTTATTGGTACACTACTCGAATGATAAAATGCAACATGACGGTAATGACGATGGTTTTCTCGATACGCCGCTAAGGGAACAGGTGAACGTAATGAATCGTTGGTATCATAAATTGGATAAATACGTGGCTCAATACGGAGTTCGCTATCTGCATGAGAGCCGTACCGGTGGGCAGGATACGAAACACCATGATTTCACCGACCCGTATCGGATTCATTTAAATACGAACCGGGCCGAATTATTTACGAAGCAGGCCTATATTATCGATAAGGAAAAGGTAGAGAGCGTGGCATTGATACTTTCCGGTTCTTATCATGAGCAAAAATCAAGATATGACCGTACGCCCTATAATGTATATCAGAATAATGTATATGCCAGTTTGCTGTATGAAAAGGAGTTTACGCCGATGCATAGCTTGAGTACCGGATTAAGTATGAACTATGATGGTTTCGACGAGAATCTGGTTCAATATGCGGGAGGAGAGTCGGTCCGTCATGCCTATGACCGTACGGAAGTCGTGCCGGGAGCTTATGCCCAATATACGTTCAATCTGAATGATAAACTGATCTTATTGGCGGGTGTACGTGCGGATTATAGTACGTTGTATGATTTCTTTGTAACCCCTCGTGTACATATTAAATATAATCCTTTTGACTGGTTCCATATCCGGGCTTCGGCAGGTAAAGGATTTCGGACAGCGAATGTGCTGGCAGAGAACAACTTTTTGTTATCCAGTAGTCGAAAAATGTATATCGCCGACAATCTGGATCAAGAAGAAGCGTGGAATACCGGTGTGAATCTGTCATTTTATATACCTTTGTTCGGGAAGGAACTGAGCTTGAGCGGGGAATGGTATTATACCGATTTCTTGAAGCAAATCGTGGTGGATATGGATAGTGATCCTCATGCGGTTCGTTTCTACAATCTGGATGGGCGTTCCTATTCGAATAGCTTCCAAGTGGAGGCTTCCTATCCTTTTTTCCGGGGATTTACGTTAACGGCCGCTTATCGTTATACGGACGCGAAGACCGATTACCGGAATGAGGAGGGTGTAGCGCATCGATTGAAAAAGCCGTTGGTTAGTGATTATAAAGGTTTATTGACCGCTTCTTATCAAACCCCGTTGAAAAAATGGCAGTTTGATTTGACCGGCCAGTTTAATGGAGGCGGTCGTATGCCGACACCGGATGCGTCTAATCCGTTATGGGAGCCGAATTTTAAGGCTTATACGGTAGTGAATGCGCAGATTACGAAATATTTCCGTCAATGGTCTATTTACGTGGGAGCGGAGAACCTGTTTAATTACAAACAACCGAATCCGATTATCGATGCCAGCAATCCCAGAGGGGATAACTTCGATGGATCTATGGTGTGGGGACCGGTGCATGGACGGAAAATTTATGCGGGTATCCGCTTTAATATAAGCAGGGATTGACACGTATATACGTGTAGGCCTATGCGTATACTGGTGTGCCTCTACGCCTATATACGTGTAGCCCGATGCCTATAGTGGTACTTTTCTTTTGGTAGATATGAATGGATAATTAGAACTATTAATATTAAAAACGATTGATTATGAGACGATTAATTATGTTATTGTTTTGTGCTGTATGTACGGTATCGATGACATTCGCCCAAGACGCGAAAAAGAAGAAGGACTCTGTGACATTCTTTATCGAAGCGATGGATTGTGATCACTGTATCAAGAAGATCGAGAAAAATATCGCTTTCGAGAAAGGAGTGACCGACTTGAAATGTGATCTGAGCACCCGTACGGCCATTGTGACTTACAAGACGGATAAGACTTCGAAGACTCGCTTGGCCGCGGCCTTCAAAAAGATCGGTATGGAAGCGGTTCCGGTAGATAATGGCGCCGGCTGTCCGGTACCTCCGGCGAAAAAAAGTGAGCATACTCACGCTCATTAACATGGAAATTCATAAGAACATCTTATCTTTGCAGATGTTCCGTGAGGGCGGGCCGGAGTGTCCGCCCTGTTTATGAAATAATTTTTCTACGGAATGCAGCGTTTGTTTAATTATTTACATCCTAATATTGTACAGTCTCCAGAAGGGAGACGTTCAAGGCACGACTGAATGAATGAGCTACAACTGATAGAGGGTTGTCGGAAGGGGGAGAGACGAGCTCAAAAAGAGCTTTATGATGCGTATTCCCGAAAAATGATGGGAGTTTGCCTTCGTTATGTGAACGACAGGGAAACGGCTCGTGATTTGTTGCAGGATGGCTTCGTGAAAATCTTTACCAGTATGGATTCCTATACAGGGAGTGGTTCATTTGAGGGGTGGATGCGGAAGATCTTTGTTAATTGTGCGTTGGAATATCTGCGAAAGTCGGATGTGTTGCGTGAAGCGACCGATCTTGACAATACGGCGGAACTGATTCAACCCGATAGTTCGGCTATCTCGGACATGTCGGCGGCTGAGTTGATGAATCTAGTGAAGGAGTTGCCGGTTGGCTTCCGTACCGTATTCAATATGTTCGCGATAGAGGGATATTCTCATAAGGAGATCAGTGAGATGTTGAACATAACAGAGAGTACTTCCCGTTCCCAATATACCCGTGCCAAGCAGTTATTACAACGTAGAATTAACGCATTGTATTGAGATAAGATGAGTAAAAAGGAAAGAGATATATGGGATGACGCGATCCGATCGAAGCTAGAGGATTTCGAGATGGATACGCTACCCGGCGACTGGGAGGCTATAGCCGATCGATTGCCCGGAAAGGCTCCGGTTCCTTTGCGTCGTACGCTTCGCTACTGGGTTGCCGCCGCCGTGATCTCCTTATTGGTCGTATCGGGTGGTATCTATTTATATGACAGGGAGATGGAAGATCTACCTATAGCCCAAGAAATACAGTCTTCACAAGAGTCGACATCCGTGGATACCCCGGTTGTTCCGGTAGAGAAAACGATGGAGCAAGCACCCGTATTAGCGACTATTCCTGCTGCTGCGGTCGTGAAGGCAAAAGCGGCATCTGGAGCGGTTAAAGTGGGAGCTAAGGCTAGGATGGCAGCGTTCCGGCAAAATGTAGAGAGCGCAGAGGATCGGCCTATTTCTGAGTCGGAGGTAATGTCTGCTGATATACCGGCGAATGAGAAAGATACCGTTGAGCCGGAGGTTGAAAGGAATAATGATGAGATAGTTGTTCTCAAGAATGATGTACTTGTCGCGGATGCTACTCCTGTTGCTAAAAAGAAGCCGGAGAAGACTGCGTCCCGGAAATGGGGGTTCGGTATGGGAGGTGGAGGTCTTTCTATGGGCGCTGATAATCTGGTCCCTCAGTATGTGACGAATAGCAGCGTGCTTAAGAGTGAGAATCTGATGAGCTTAAATTCGTTCGATGCGGAGAAGAAAGATCCTGCTAAGACGGATATTCATCATAAGACGCCTATTGGGGTGGGGATCTCAATTAGTCGTTATTTGAATAATCGTTTTTCTTTGCAGACTGGATTAACTTATTCTTACTTAAGATCGGAGTGGAGTACGAATAATACGTATCATATAGAGAATGATCAGCGATTGCATTTTATAGGAATTCCATTATCATTGACTTATAAGATCGCGGAATGGAATCGTTTTATGTTTTACGCCTCAGCCGGAGGTATGGCGGAAGTGAATGTCGCTGGCAAACGTAGAATGAAATTATTCTCGGATGAGGTAGAGATCGCAAAGCAAAGTGAACATATTCGAATGAAAGAATGGCTATGGTCTGTAAATGCCCGTGCGGGTGTAAGTTATCCGATTATCCGTTTTGTAAGCGCTTTCGCTGAGGTGGGAGCCAGCTATTATTTTGATAATGGCAGCGAGATCGAAACCATCCATTCGGAGAAGCCGTTTAACATGAGCCTTCAGTTTGGATTTCGTTTTGGTTTTTAATACTCGATAGATTAACAGTGTAAATACAAATACTTAAAAATAGAAAAATTGAATTATGAAAGCATTTAAATTAATTGGAGCAGCGGCGGCTGCGTCATTATTGTTGTTGACCTCTTGTCTTGGAGAATCGAATAATACGGTGACTCGTGCCGGCTTTGGTGTCGCAGGTCTTTCTGAAAAGACATATAAAACGGTACTGAATACAAATATGGGAGCATTATACTCTCCGTCTTTATCGGCACAAGTAGTTGACGGAGCTTGTTACTTGATCAACTATGAATTAGACCTAAATTCTCCGGAGAATGCGAATGCGGCGACAAATGGTTATTTAACAGCGACAATCTCTGTGGCAGATGAGATAACAAAAGGACAGCCAGTCTTTTATAATGTGCCAGATTCGGCCAGCTTACTTCAGAATGAGATACCTGTAAAAAACCTATTTAGCAATGGCGACTATGGGGTGTATGTAGACGGTTATTTATTCTTCTTTATAACAATGGATATGTTTAAGGATCAGAAAAATTCTTATACTTTATATTGGGATCGTTCAAAGGAGCCTACTATGGTGGATAATGTCCCGACATATGACTTGTTCTTGCGTGTCGCTAAAGTAGCGGACGGAACAGGTTCTGCTGCATCATCCATAGGAGAAGTCCGTGCGTTTAATGTTAAGTCTGTATTGGAGTCTGTGAATAGCGCTGAGGCTAATAAAGATTCAAAGTCTTTTAATCTTAAGGTCAATTATCTAAATACGATTAATGAAAAAGATAGTACGGATTTGAAATGGGCTTCTTATACCGTTCTATTCCAAGTCGTGAAAAACTCATAAAGAAATTAGTATAGAAGTTGAGGGCGTACCGATAAGAAGATTATCGATACGCCCTATTTTTTTGCCGTTTTTTTTATGTATATGGGTAAAGATCGTATCTTTGCGTACTTTAAGAGGAGTATTGTGAAATGAGATACAAGAATTTAATAGGTTTTGTCTGGGTGGCGGTTATCATGGGTCTGTTTACCTCTTGCCTAAAAGACATAAATAACGTCTATAATCCGGGAACGACCGCCGCTGTGGTTCGTCAACATGGAGATAGCGCGTTGATGATGGCTAATACCCGGTTCGGTTGGATCTATTCGACGAAGCTGAGCTCATACTCAGAGGGTAAATGCTTGTTGGTGAGTTTTGATTATGATCCTAGCTTGCCGGAAAATACGGGTGCGGAACAAAAAGGGTATTATACGGTGACGATACAAGGGGAAACCGCCGTTAACCAGCAAAACGCTGAGAGTCCTCTTACGGATACGCATAAACTATTGACAAATGAGCAACCGATACTTGCGGTTAATCCGAACGACTCTGTTCTGTACGTCAAATTGGAAGATTATTTGTTTTTGCCTTCCGCCTGTTGGACAACAAAAGACCGGGCTTTAAATTGGCAACTGACTTATGATCCGACTCAACAACCAGTTGTTGAAAATCGGAAATCAATTTATTCCTTATATTTACGGGCTGCCGCTACGACCGGAAAGCCGGAGGACAAGGCAGAAGAGGCTATCGCGGTTATCAATGCCTTTAATCTGGGGAACTTTATCAAAGATATGCGAGAACAAGGTGGACGTGATGCGGATATGTATGTTCGGATTCATTATATCGATCAAATTAATCCGAAAGATAGTACCCAGTTTACATGGGGAGTAACAGATCCTTTACTTATAAACTAAAAAAGATGAGAAAGCGAATTTTATACGGCTTATTTTTATCCTTGTTTTTCTTAATGACCTCTTGTATGGGGGATGGAAGTAACTCCATCAATTATCATCGGGTAGGAGTGATACGTGAGAATCCTATGCGATGTATCTATACGGCAGATGATCAAGGGAATATCTTTATCGTCTCTTCCTCTGAGTTTGAGAACCGGACGGATTTGAAAGAGGGTGACTGTTGCGTGGTTGATTTCAAGACGAATTTTAGCGAGGAATTGGGCAATGGTGTTTACAACGCTGAGATTTATAAGTATGATTCGGTCGCTGTATGGCCTTTGCATGAGACATTAACTGATACTACGGTCGTATTGGACAAGGAGCGTCTGGTTACGCTGGACTTTAAGAAAAGTATTTATTTGGAAGGACGTTTCTTCTTGCAAACCCAACATATAAATCATCAGGTAGACCAAAAGGATATTTTCAATTTATCCTATAACCCTGATCAGGAGGTGGAAAAAGATGATGACGGACAACGGATCTATAACCTATATCTCCGGGTAACCCAAGAGGGGGGTACCGGCGATTCCACTAAATGGATCAATACGACCGCTTTTACGATCGATAAGTTTTTGGACCAAGCCAAAGCGATAGAGAGCAGGGAGGGGCAAAATGAGATAAACTTTAAAATAAATTATGCCGAACGCTATAATGCGGATACAACCGCATGTGTTTGGGGGGCTACCGACGTATTTACGTTGCGTTTTACGAATTAAATATATACTTTTGCTATTTAAAAGTAAACAGAGATGTATAAGGAGATATTTAGGTGGGTAATCGCTATCATCTCACAGCCAGCGAAGGCGTGGGTCTTGTTAGCGAAAAAAGGAGAGAAGCAGGAGGAGTTCTTATCCCGATTCGTGTATCCTTTGATCGGCTTCGTTACTGTTGCGGCTTTTCTGGGCGTATTGTTTACGCGGAAGGAGTTTGATTTAGAGCTGGCCTTGAAGTCGTCTATCCGGACATTGGTGTCCTCGTTCGGTGGTTTTTACCTCGGGGCTTATCTGATGAACGAGATATGGCAAGGTATATTTAAACGGGAGAAGGATTTGAAACTGTGGTTGCGCTTCGTCGGGTATTCCTCGTCGTTGATGTTCGCTTTGAATATCGTATTGATGTTGCTTCCCGAGTTTTTCTTCTTGCGGATATTTATCCTTTATACATTCTATATTGTTTGGGAAGGCGCTGGTCCGTATATGGGAGTCGAGGAGAAGATCCGCTTGAAGTTCGTAGGATTTACAACCGCCATTATATTACTGACTCCGGCAGTTATCGAGATTTTGTTATCGATGCTGATGCCCGGTTTGAGTTTTTGACAGAATAACACAAGATGAAGGAGAAGATTAGTAATAACATACAGATAAAGAATAAGCGGGCGACGTTCGACTACGAGTTGCTCGACACTTTTACGGCCGGGATCGTACTGACCGGAACGGAGATTAAATCGATCCGTTTAGGGAAGGCGAGTTTGGTAGATACGTTTTGTATCGTGGAAAAAGGGGAACTGTGGGTGAAGAATATGTACATCGCCGAATATTTTTACGGTACGTACAATAATCACAACGCACGGCGGGACCGGAAATTACTTCTTACCAAAAAGGAATTACGAAAGATCGAGGGTGCGGTTCGTGCTAGTGGTTTTACGATCGTTCCCACTCGTTTGTTTATCAATGAGAAAGGATTGGCGAAAGTAGTCGTCGCGATCGCACGAGGTAAAAAGGAATATGATAAGCGAGACTCCATCCGGGAACGTGACGACCGACGGGAGATGGATCGGGCTTTCAAACGATAAGTCGAGATGGAAACAGGGCAAGGCGTGATCGGTAGGGTTTGGGGATGTATCCTGAAAGCTCTGCCTAAAGCAGGCAAGACGTGTTTATGGCTGCTAAAGATTATTTTGCCTATTTCTTTATTGGTCCGTATATTGCAATATTCCGGAATATTAGGTCAGATCTCGGATTGGTTAGTGCCCGTGTTCTCGTTGGTGGGTCTGCCGGGGGAGACAGCCATTGTTTTTATAACCAGTATATTCTCCCCATTATATGCTCCGATCGCTTTGATCACCTCGATGTCTTTAGGAGTCCGTGAAGCTACGATATTAGCATTGATGTGCCTTACTTCCCATAATCTAATGGTAGAATCCTCCGTACAGGCAAAGACTGGGTCTTCTTTCTGGGAGATGACGCTGCTCCGTTTGATCATGAGTTTCGTGATCGCCTTTTCTTTGAATTGGGTAATGCCCCATGAAGGATGGGGACAGGTCGGGATCGCTCAAAGCGCGGCTGTATGCGATAATTGGTTGGAAGTATTCGTACTTTGGTTTACCAGCTCGATGAAGGTGGTGATTTCTATTTTGATAATTGTTACGGCTTTAATGATCCTTCATTATATATTGGAAGAGTTTAATCTAATGAAAGGATTGTCCTCGGTCTTTTCTCCACTGATGCGATTATTTGGCTTGCCTCAAGATGCCGCTTTTTTGTGGTTGGTAGGTAATGTGGTTGGACTGGCTTATGGCGGGGCTATTATGGTAGAGCAAATGGAGCAGAGGAAGTTGTCTTACGGTGACGGCAACTTGCTGAACCATCATTTGGCCGTGTGCCATTCCCTGTTGGAAGATACGATCATCTTTGCCGCGATAGGGGTACCCGTTCTTTGGGTGGTGCCTACCCGTCTGTTTTTCGCCATCGTTGTGGTATGGATCCTCCGGGGATATAGTTATATGTACGCAAGAAAGGTAAAACATATTTATGAATAAGGAACGATTTCTGCGACTCTTGAATGAGCGCATTTTGATCTTGGATGGTGGTATGGGTACCATGATCCAAAGTTTCAAACTAAACGAACAAGATTACCGAGGCGAACGTTTCGCCGATTTTCCGGGACAGTTGAAGGGGAACAATGATTTATTGTGTATCACCCGCCCGGATGTAATCCAGTCTATTCATCGTCAGTATTTGGATGCGGGAGCGGATATCTTCGCTACGAATACGTTTAATGCGAATGCTATTTCCATGGCAGATTATGCGATGGAGGCCTATGTACGTGAGATAAATCTGGCCGCCGGCCGATTGTCGAGGGAAGTGGCGGATACCTATATGGCAGAGCATCCGGATCGTACGATCTTCGTGGCCGGATCGATCGGTCCTACCAATAAGACAGCTTCCATGAGTCCGGATGTAAGCGATCCCGCTTATCGTGCCGTAACTTATAAAGATTTGTATAATGCCTACAAGGAGCAAGTCGAGGGACTTGTTGATGGCGGGGTGGATATCATCCTTTTCGAGACTACTTTCGATACGTTGAACGTAAAAGCGGGATTGGAAGCGGCTGAGGTCGTGTTGAAAGAGAAAGAAAAAGACCTGCCGATTATGTTGTCTTTGACTTTGTCTGCGCAAGGTGGACGAACATTTTCCGGACAGACTTTATTGGCCTTCTTAGCTTCCATACAGCATACACATATTGTTTCGGTTGGCTTAAACTGCTCTTTCGGAGCGGCGGATATGAAGCCCTATTTACAAGAGTTGGCGAAGTATGCCCCCTATTATATCAGCGCTTATCCGAACGCCGGATTGCCGAATAGTTTTGGTACCTATGACGAGACGCCGGATAAAATGGCCCAACATGTGAAGCCTTTTGTGGAAGAGGGATTAGTGAACATTATCGGAGGCTGTTGCGGAACGACTCCAGCGCATATCTCCCGGTATCCGGAGTTGGTGAAAGGAGCTAAACCGCATATCCCGGCTTTGAAACCGGATTGCCTGTGGCTGTCGGGCTTGGAACTGCTGGAGGTGAAACCGGAGAATAATTTCGTGAACGTGGGAGAGCGTTGTAATGTGGCCGGTTCTCGGAAATTCTTACGCTTGATAAAAGAAGGCAGTTATGAGGAAGCGTTGACGATCGCTCGTAAGCAAGTGGAGGATGGCGCCCAAGTGATCGATATCAATATGGACGATGGTATGTTGGATGCCGTGAAAGAAATGAAGACATTCTTAAACTTGATCGCCTCCGAACCGGATATTGCCCGTGTACCCGTCATGATCGATTCTTCTAAATGGGAAGTGATCGAGGAAGGCTTGATGTGCGTGCAAGGAAAGAGCATCGTGAATTCCATCTCCTTGAAAGAAGGAGAGGAGGTCTTCCTTAAACATGCCGCCCGTATTAAGCAACTGGGTGCGGCTGCGGTCGTGATGGCTTTCGACGAGAAGGGGCAGGCGGATACCTATGAAAGAAAGATTGAGATTTGTGAACGGGCCTATCGCCTATTGATCGAGAAGATCGATTTCAATCTCCAAGATATTATTTTTGACCCGAACGTATTGGCGATCGCTACCGGTATGGAGGAACATAATGGCTATGGTCTGGCGTTTATCCGTGCCGTTGAATGGATCAAGAAGAACTTGCCGGGTGCGAAGGTGAGTGGTGGTGTAAGTAATTTATCTTTCTCTTTCCGGGGGAACAATCATGTACGCGAGGCTATGCATTCCGTATTTCTATATCATGCGATTGGGAAGGGGATGGATATGGGTATCGTGAATCCGTCTACCTCCGTACTTTATGAGGATATAGAGCCGGAGTTCCGTACCTTGTTGGAAGACGTGATCTTGGCACGCCGTCCGGAAGCTGCCGAGGAATTAATTACTTATGCTCAAAATTTACATGTTCAAGCTTCCGGAGAAACTCCGGAGAAGCATGAGGCTTGGCGTGAGCTTTCATTGAAGGAGCGTTTGGAGCATGCCTTAATTAAAGGGATCGGAGACTATTTGGAGGATGATTTACAAGAAGCCTTGCGGACTTATTCGCATGCCGTGGATATAATTGACGGTCCGTTAATGAGCGGAATGAATAAGGTCGGCGAGTTATTCGGTGCCGGAAAGATGTTTCTCCCTCAAGTCGTGAAGACCGCACGTACGATGAAAAAGGCCGTGGCTATTTTACAACCGGCCATTGAATCTGAAAAGAAAGCTTCCGGCTCTGCGAAGGCCGGTAAAGTGATTTTCGCTACGGTAAAAGGGGATGTACATGATATCGGTAAGAATATCGTCTCTATCGTATTGTCTTGTAATAACTACGAGGTGATTGATTTAGGGGTAATGGTTCCCGCAGATGTGATCATAAAGAAAGCGATCGAGGAGAAACCGGATCTGGTTTGCTTATCCGGCCTGATAACCCCTTCTTTAGAAGAGATGGCGCATGTTGCGGACGAGATGCAGAAAGCGGGACTTACGATTCCTATGATGGTGGGTGGCGCTACGACCTCCAAATTGCATACGGCGGTGAAGATCGCTCCGCATTATGATTATCCGGTGATTCATGTGCTGGATGCCTCACAGAATCCGTTGATCGCCGCCAAACTATTGAATCCAGATACCCGTGACGCTTATATCAGGGAGTTGGAACAAGAACAAGAAGCCTTGCGTGCCTCTTTAGGGCAGAAGAAAGAGACCTTGGCTTCTCTTTCAGAGGCTCGTAAGCATCCGATAGAAATAGATTGGACCGGGTATACACCGGTTGTTCCGGCCCGGATGGGGGTACATGTTATCCCTTATATCCCCTTGGAAGAAGTGATTCCTTATATCCACTGGACCTTCTTTTTTAGCGCATGGAAATTGAATGGCCGTTTCTCGGAAATCTCCCAGATACATGGTTGCGATTCTTGTCGTGCCTCTTGGTTGGCCGGATTCCCGGAAAAAGATCGTGCGAAGGCTACCGAGGCGATGCAATTATACAAGGATGCTGTTAGGTTATTGGATCGGCTGGTCAATATGAAGGTTGAATATTGTAAAGCGATTTACGGATTTTTCTCAGCGAATAGTGAAGGGGATACGATCCGAATGGGTGATATAGCGCTGCCTTTATTACGTCAGCAAGTAAAAAAAGAGGAAAATATTTATAAATGTCTTTCCGATTATGTAATACCGGTTTCCGAGGAGCGAACTGATTATGTAGGGGCGTTTGTCGTTACCGCTGGAGCTGGCGCTGATTGTTTGAAGGATAAATTTGAGGAAGAAGGCGATACCTATAATTCAATGTTGCTGCAAACCTTGACCGATCGCCTAGCGGAAGCTACAGCCGAATATCTTCATGAGAAAGTACGTAAAGAATATTGGGGATATGCTAAAGACGAATCCTTGTCTATCCCGGATCTTTACAAGGTGAAATACCAAGGAATCCGTCCGGCTATCGGTTACCCTTCTCTACCGGATCAATTATTGAATTTCACATTGGATGGATTGCTCGATATGTCGCGAATTGGTGTTTCGTTAACCGAGAATGGTGCCATGTATCCTACGGCTTCGGTTAGTGGGATTTATATTGCCCATCCCTCTTCTCAATATTTCATGATCGGTTCTATCGATGAGGAGCAGATGAGAGATTATGCGAGCCGCCGGAATTTAACGGAGGAGCAAGTCCGAAAGTTATTGAGTAGGAATATAGGATAATTTAGTAGCATCACTGCAACCCGGGTTGCAGTGATGCTGCAATGCCTGTGCAGCAATACTGCAACACCTATTGCAGTAACACTGCATAGGCATTGCAGTAAAAAATCGATCAATACGATCTATCTGCCATAGTAATGCTTGGCGGAAGGAACCATGATAACGTTCAATTCCGGATCAGCCATGTCTGGATCGATCGGGAACATCGGTCTCACGATATTCTTATAGGGAAGCTTCTTGAAGTCCTGATCCACGCCTCCCCTTGTAAAAGCCATCACCCAATCCGCTTGTATATTGTACCATTGGGTTACAAGGTAACCCTGTTTAACCATTACGATATCCATTTCCTTCGGGTCAATTCCTGAACCCTCTAGGTTTGGAGTGGGAGACGATGTGCCTACTACCACATAAACGCTTCCGGTCTTTACGATAGCGATATCTCTTTTCCGTCTCCATGATTCCGCGTTCTTGTCTTCTTCCGGACTGACATAAACCACGGTACCCGACAATTTCACGGGACCTTCGTAGGAATTATCGACCATGGCACCTACCATGCCTTCTACGTGTCCGCCTACGCCGACCTTACGTGCCTGCTTAACCACTTCTTCTCCCGGGATGGAGCAATAAAGAACGCTCTTTCCCTTATCAGTCTGGAATTCCGGACGCTTCAAGAGTCTCGCCAAAGTCCAAGTGACCTCGCCTGAGCCGCCTCCGCCGGGATTATCTCCCATATCACTGATAAAGAAAGGCTTCTTTTTGCTTGCTATTGCCAAATCGATACATTTCTCGAGCGAATATCCCGGAGCTTCCAGCGAGAACTGCTTACGGACATCCCAGAATTTCTGGGCGAGTTTCTTCGCCCCGGCTTTTACCTGTTCCTCATCGTCACCGTAAACCATCACGGTTCCTTGGTTCCGTGGGTTGTCTCCCCAAACATAACCGATCCAGATCCCTGCGTCTATCACTCCGGGCATGGCTTCAACCTCGGGAACCAATGCGTACAGCGATTTCGCAGGCTCGACACGGGTACTCGACCATTCGCCGGAAACTAGGACAGGAACAGCAACCCATGCCTTGTATGCCGGACGTCCTTTCCCCGACTCAAGACGTTCCAACAAATTGACGACCCCTCGCCGATGTGATTCGCGAGAATCCGCATGCGGTGCTTGACGATAAGTCGTAATCAAATCGGAGTTGAGAGCTACCAACCAAGACGTATTTCCGTGAAGGTCCATCGTGGTGGTAGTCAAGACATCGTTTCCGATCAAGCTACGCACCTTCTCCATGAATTCGCCCTCGGGATCGGCTACGCCTTCCACGCTACAAGCTCCGTGGTTATAAAACCAGAAAGCGTCATAGGGCATATTGGCCTTGATCATCTCCAATGTTTTTTCCACAAATGCGTCGTACGATTCTTTTGTCACGGGGCCTCTTCCACCGCCATAGCCAATCTGCGTGGGAAGCCAAGTGGCCGCCTGTCCCATTGCGGAGTCAGGGCTGAGATAGTCCGGCATTCTTACGGGGTGTCCTACGAGCGGCTGCCTATTCGGGACGAACACGCTGTTTTCTATCTGTATACCGGCAATACCGATACGAGGTTTTTTCTTCTGTCCAAAGACCTCTCCAACGAACGATACGGCCAAGAGACAGATTCCGAGCAATACTAAATTCCTATTCATACTATTATGATTTTTGCGAATTGTTATTTCCTTATTAATTAGTTATTAAACCGTCACTAATATCAATCTCGGTTTGAGGTATAGGCAATACTTCCGCACCGGCGCTGAAAGGAGTCTTAGCTCCAAATTCCGCCTTCTTGGTTCCGTTAAATACTTTCTCGCCCCATCCTACACGTACCACGTCAAAGAACCGGAAACCTTCCATTCCAAACTCCAGATGACGCTCGTTCATGATGTCTTCAAACAATTGGCTTCCTGTATGGTTTTTAGGAGCCAAGTTGACATGGCTTCTTACCTCATTCAGATACTTTTGCGCATTAGCGATATCGCCGCTGAAATAGCAAGCCTCGGCATAGTTCAAATATACCTCCGCGAGGCGGATAAGCCTGAGGTTCGTGGGTTGATTATTTCCCCGATTCTCCTCTCTTTGCCCGGGCGCGAGATATAGTTTGCGATTGTACCAACCGGTTCGGTCGTCCGTAACGGGTGCCACATCGCCTTTGGCCGCGGTCTCGATCTCTATGGCCTCTTCCGTGGAAAGGAGAGTGGTCTTCTTTCGTATGATATCCCCCTCGGCATCATAAGCGTCTGCCAAGGCCTGTGTAGGTTGTGCGCAACCGAAGCCGATCGTCATGTTTCGGGGCATAGACATCAGCACGTGACGGTTGCCGTTATTAACGCCATACCCGCTTTGGGTTGTGGAGGTATACATATTTACTTCAAGGATTGAAGAAGAGCAGTGCTCGCCGTCCAGTGAGAATTGCCAAGCGTAATCCTCCGGAGCGACCAAGCTATACTCACCCCCGCACTCATTCTGGAATTTCTCGAATGCCTTTTTTACCTCATCGTATTTTTTCTCATACAGATAAATACGTGTTTGCATGGCGATGGCCGCGCCTTTGGTAATCCTTCCCGCATAGCTTGACTCGTAGTTAGCCACCTCACTTTTCTTAGGTAATACGCTAACCGCATCGTTTAGGTCTTGCTCGATAACCGAGTATATCTCTTCGACAGACGCACGTCCGAGTCTCTCATGATCGAGATCCAAGACTCCCGTATAGCAAGGAACACCACCAAAGGTTTTCACAAGCTCGAAATAAGTATAGGCGCGAATAAACTTGGCCTCACCGATCATCTGTTCCCTGTTATATTTCGAGAATAGGGCATCGTCTGCCATTTCCATATCCCGTATAAACAAATTGGCCTTATTAATACATTGGTAAGAATACCGATATTTGTTCAAGATCTCGGTATGATCCGCTTGATACTGATAATTCTCCAGCAACGTGAAGGTTTGTGCGTCGTTCGAAGAACCGCTGTAGGTCGCGTCATTCGACAACACGTCGCCGAAACATTGCATTGACCATGTGTAACGGAAGTCCTTCATGACGGAATAGACAGCGGTCAGACGCAAGAAAGCTTGTCTTTCCTCTGATATCTCTCCAGCCTCCGGACTTCCTAACGGAGCTAAATCCAAATCTGCACAACTGCTGAATCCTGTTAAAATCGCTAGTACGATTCCTATGATATATTTGTTTTTAAACATGACATTATAAATTTTAAAAAGTAACATTAATACCTCCGGTGAATGAAATGTTCTGAGGATAGATACCGTAATCTATGCCTCTAGACAAAGAGCTGGACTGACCCACTTCCGGATCCATACCCGAGTAACTGGATATCGTAAACAAGTTCTGGCCGCTTACATAAAAACGTACTTTTTGTAGTTTTATCCTCTGCGTGAGAGAAGCGGGCAGGGTATAACCTAGCTGGGCGTTTCTCAAGCGGAAATAAGTCCCGTTTTCTACGTACATGTCCGAGAAGCGGTCATTGTCGTTTACGTCCGTAGCCGTCAGGCGAGGGATGTCCGTATTTGTATTATTTGGCGTCCAATAGTTCATTAACGCTCTATCCTTGTTCGTTATATCGTTCGGGAAGTAGGTGTAATAACGCATCGCGTTGAATATCTGATTACCGATTGTTCCACCAAACTGCAAATTGAGGTCGAAGCCTTTCCACGCCATACCCATGTTGATACCGTATATGATATCCGGAATAGGATTACCGATCATGCATCTATCACTTGAGTCTAACTTGCCATCGCCATTCGTATCTACGAACAATACATCGCCCAATTCGGCATTAGGTTGGAAATCCGCCCGCTTAACGGCATTCAACTGTTCCTGTGTTTGGATAAGCCCGTCTGTCTTATAGCCCCAGAACGCGCCGATAGGCATACCTTCATTCGTATAGGTGAGGTACATGCTTCCGTTTCGGAATGGTCCATCGGAGATTGGTGTGCCACCATTCAATTTCGTCATGCGGTTACGGATGGTCGACATATTTACTCCCACGTTGTATTCGAAACCGCTTTCGGTCTTGTCTCTCCACTCGAGATTCATCTCGATACCGCGGTTGTTCGCCTCGCCGATATTGGTGTAGGTGTTGCTGGCATATCCCATATAGATAGGCATAGGAGCGGCCAGCAGCATGTCCTTCGTTGTCTTGTAATAATACTCGAAGCTGAAGACCATGCGGGTGTTAAAGAAGCTTGCGTCAAGACCGATATTCAGAGATTCCGTGGTCTCCCATTTAATATCCGGATTGCCCAATCTGCTCACGGCAATACCTTGATACAAGGTCTCATTCTCTCTCGCTCCGAATAAAGCACCGTATTGCGTACTCAATGACAGCAAACTACGATCCACATAATTGGTGATATTCTGATTTCCGATCTGTCCCCAACCCCCGCGGAGTTTCAAGGAGGAAACCCATTCGGCGTTCAATTTCTGGAAGAACGGTTCGTTGTCGATTCTCCAACCTAGAGCGAACGAGGGGAAGTTACCCCAGCGATTCTTGGAAGAGAATTTAGAGGAGCCGTCTCGCCGGAAAGTGGCTGTAATAAGGTATTTGTTATTGTAATCGTAGTGTAGGCGGCCCAGATAAGACATCAAACCATATTCCGTAGCGCTATTGCTGGCCGTGGTCTTGTTCTTGTCCAGCGTAGCGTCTATATAATGCAGGTTATCCGACTCTCCGATAAGATCTCTCGCATTTACGCTCAAGGTTTCCTGCTTACCCCATTCATTGGTATAACCTACGAGAGCGGATATGGAGTGCTTCTCGGCAAACGTTTTCTCATACGAAAGGGTATTCTCGAACGTATAGTAATGCCCTTTGGTCTGCGACTTCGATAAACTACTCTCTAAATTTCTTTGGCTTGAGGATACCTCATAGACAGGCGAGAAGGTTTTATTGTCTACCCTTCTGATTTCCGCTCCGAAGCTACTCTTGAACTTCAATCCTTTTATAATCTGCCATTCCCCATACATATTGCCGATGAAAGCAAGTTTCTCCCGTTGATTATCCCGATACATGATACTTGCCAATGGGTTATAGTAGTCAATATAAGGAGAGTAACCATATGAACCGTCTGCGTTTTGGGCGGGAGTTACCGGATCCAAACGGATTGCGTTACTTACGACACCATAGTCGGAGTCGTACACATTACTACTGTTGCGCTCGCTAATACTTGCGTCGGTAGATCTTGCGATCGACGCGTTGGTACCCACTACCAAATGATCTTTGAGCACCGTTTTTTCCGTGCTTTGACGGACACTGAACCGTTCGTAGTTGGATTTCTTGATCGTTCCATCTTGGTTTATATAGTTCAAGCCCAGATTGAATTTATAGTCGTTCTCTTTACCACCGCTTATGCCGACACTGTAATTATGCATAAAGGCCGTATGCGTAATCTCGTCCATCCAATTGGTGGAAACATTACGATTGACAAGGGCCAAATTGATGGGAACGCTCCTCACTGTGTTCAACTGCTCCTGATAGTCGTACCATTCCGGACCTGACATCAAATCGAGATTATTCAATATTTTGTTCATACCCCAATACGCGTCGAGCGTAACGGTGGTTTTTCCAGCGGCGCCTTTTTTCGTAGTGATAAGGATTACGCCGTTCGCGCCACGGGAACCGTAGATAGCGGAAGCGGAAGCGTCTTTAAGCACCTCCATAGACTGTATATCCGATGTGTTCAGGTAGTTTATATCCGTCACGGGCATCCCATCCACGACGAACAATGGTTCTGCGTCGTTTACCGTACCGACACCTCTGATACGGATCGTGGCGGCGGAACCCGGAGATCCGGAACTGGAAGTGACGGATACACCGGTAGCCAAACCTTGTAATGCGGTAGAAACATTGGCCACTGCTTGGCGAGCGATTTTCTCCTCGCTCACGGACGAGATAGCCCCCGTGATATCACTTTTCTTCATCGTACCGTAGCCAATCACTACCACCTCATCCAACTTTTGTGTGTCCTCTTGCAAGGAGATGCTTAAAACCGATTTATTGCCTACCGGAATCTCCTGGTTCATATAACCGATATAGGACACTTGCAAAATAGCGTCTTTGGCTACTTCCAACGTGAATTTTCCATCTATATCCGTTATTGTCCCGTTTGTTGTCCCTTTTACCATCACATTGGCGCCAATTATCGGCATACCGGTAGCATCAATCACGGTTCCGGTGATCTGACGGGTGTTTTGTTGCGGGGTGGATACGATTGATGGTTTCTCTATAATCTTGATGTCGCTTTTAATGCGCATGTTTGGGGAGTGTACGGAAGCGTATACACCTGTGGTAAAAATAAATAGCGGGATTGAGGTTAACTTCATGACTCTGCCCAATTTAGTTTTTGTGTTTAATCGGGGGTTAGGATTCCCCTTACAAATTTCATTCATACATTTGTAATGTTTTAGTGTTAGTATTAATTGATTTAAAGGCGTTTAGAAACTTGTTTGGCTGGATTATATAGCCATATCTTCCAGCCAGTTTCCTTGCTAGATATGGTTCATGATGGCTCCTGTTTCATAGGCTCTCCTTTCTTTAAGATTAACTTTAGTAAACTGAATATGTTTATTTGGTTGTTTGGTTTGCAATATTCGTGAAAAAAAACGACACCTGCAAGCAAGTCTCTGCTAATTTAATATTGTGTATTCAATCGATAGAAGTCATTAATACGGCTTAATTATGTCAATTTGTCATTTCTCTCTCCTTCTGCTTCTTGTATTTGAGATAGGATAGGGTGTGTGTTTATTATATGCGATTCTCTGGTAGTTAAGCCCTGACGAATAGAATGTGTATGAAGGAAAATACTTGCAGTTTGCCTTCTTTTTATCAATATCCGCCGAATTATTATATCTCTTGTTTCAGAAAACTAATAAATGCCTCCTGAATGATATTTGAAAATCAGTCGACTTTTTTGCCGTTCTAGAGCGCAAAGGCTCTATATAGTCTCGTTTTTCAGTGTACAAAAGATTGAGATTAGGAGTAGATCCCAGCTAAATTAGAGCAAGTGCCGGATAATCCGAACTAGATGCCGGGTAGATGTCGGTTATCTGACGGGAAATAGAAATTATAAGCCGACTAAATACATACAAGTTTAGGATATATCCTAAAAAATGTGCTGTTTTGGGTACTAAATTCCATAATAATCGGTTTAAAAGTAACTGTTTTGAAAAAGTCTGTGTTTGAAATATGTTTAAGAAGTTAACATTATGATAGTGTTTCGGTAATTCTTTTTGCATTCAGATAGTATGGTTACATTTGTCTATTCATTTCAAATATTATTAAAAAACAGAGAGATATGGATGAGAAAGGATTCGTGGAAGGGGTGAGAAGGTATATGTCCCAGTTACGAGAGGAAAAGCGTTATTCCTCCGCCAAAAGTTATCAGGATGCGTTGAACTCCTTTATAAAGTATAGTGGAACAGAGAACATTTCCTATTCGGATATCAATAAGGCCAATCTTCACCGATATGAGGCTTATTTGTTGGAAAACGATTGCATGCGTAATACGGTCTCCACGTATATCCGCCGTTTGCGTTGTATTTATAACAAGGCGGTGGAGAATGGTGATGCGGAATATATCCCCGGTTTGTTCCAAGGAGTTTTTACGGGAGTGGAGAGTAAGCGCAAGAAATCCCTATCCTTAGAGAACCAACATAAGTTGATGACGGTGAAGGTAGAGAGTGAGGTGCTAAGGGAGACACAACTGGTCGTTTGTTTGTTGTTTCAGTATGCAGGAATGTCGTTCGTGGACTTCGCCCACCTAAAAGAAAGGAATATCAAAAACGGGATATTGGACTATAATCGGCAGAAGACAGGCACACCGATGAGACTGGAAATCTTGGATACGGCAGAATTGATGCGCAAGGAATTAATGGGTGACAAGAAGCCGGCCTCAGGCTATTTATTCCCTTTTTTGAGTGGAACGAAGACGGGCTATGAGGCATATCTCGAATACAATGCGGCCCTATCCCGATTCAATCGAAATTTGAAGGCGTTGAAAAAGGCCGCTGGAATAGCATCGGATGTTACTTCTTATACGATCCGCCATTCCTTTGCCATGGCATTGAAAGAGCAAAATGTCCCTATAGAAATGATCAGTGAATTATTGGGGCATAAGTCTATCAAGACCACCCAGATTTATCTGAGAAGTTTCTCTTTAGAAAAAATGACAGAGGTGAATAGCACTTGCTTTGGTTGTGTCTATAATTATGTGTCGAAAGTGGGATGAGGCTACTTAGTGAGTAGCGTTTGTTTCACGCCGCAAATGTAGTAAAAAATAACAAAAAACAAGCAATCATTAGGGTTTGTTTGTGTTTCCAGTTGGATTCTCGTTAAATCTTCGTTCTTATTTCTGATGTATAGACATGGCAATAGAGACGAAATGGCCTCGTATTTCCGAAATCATCACGTCCCCCCCTAAAATCGAACATACATTCTTGTAGAGATGGGTATACCTCGTCTCATCCCCTCTAAAAGATGTTTTAAATTACTGTCAGACGGTGGGAGACGGAGCATGCTCCGTCTCTACAACTGAGTAATAACCATTCTCCCACCTTTTGCGCTACTCACTAAGTAGCCTAATTTCTCACATGGCGAAAAAGGGTTATGGTGCATATATCAAACTATCTCTTTTAAGCAATCAACGAAATGCGAGCGAATGTTGTAAAAACGGTTGTAAATTCGGTACCTCATGAGGGTATCGACGCCGTAGGCGTTGAAAGAACCATTCCTGAAAACCCGTTACGGCGAAAATCTGATCAGAAACATTGGTACATCGCTATCGTCAACAACAAGTCCGAGAAACTATGCCGTGACAAGCTGGAAAAGCGCATAGCCAGTCAGCCGGAAGGCGAGAAGGACTATGAGGTTTATATAGCCTCCCAAAAAGAGATGTGTCTTCTGCCAAGCGGCAAGCGTAAGCAAGTAGACCGGATCGTCTTCCGTTCCATTGTATTCATCCGTTGCACCGATGTCTTGCGTAGGAAGGAGATCGTGCATCTTCCTTATATCAAACGTTTCATGGTAAACATAGCTGGCGAACGATCTGGAGGCATACGCCCCGTAGCCTTCATTCCGGATGAGCAGATGGTGAAACTCCGTAGGATGCTGGACGATTCCGAAGAGCCTGTCATTATCGATCCCCGTCCGCTGCCTCTTGGAGCGAGGGTACGTATTAACGGCGGTAAGTTGCATGGTCTAGAAGGTAACGTGCTGGAAGTGGAGGATGGCAATCTTAACTTTGTGATCCGTGTAGATCTACTGGGATGTGCCAAAGTAAATATCACCCGTGACCTGCTAGAGCTATTATGATACACATAGATGGATACGCACTACGGTAAAAAAGAGGATAGATCCGGAGTACGCCTTATCTCGTTGTTAGGAAACCATTTGAAAGAGATTCTTAAGCGAGAGTCGGATAATCGTGCCTTCATCCATCTTTACTGTACGGGTCCGTATTGGGTGGCGTTCGAGAAATCAGCTTACCTGTTACGCCAAATATCTTCCCGTACCTTAGTGACCCCGTTAAGCCTCACCACGTACCCGTTTCCAATCGTGATGGTCTCTTGGACAGATGGCGAGTTACGTTCCTATACACGTAACCATCTTTTCCATTGCGAAGGCAATGACTACGGTCGGTTATCCGTCCCTACTCGTACGCTTGACGGTTACAAGGAGTGGCATAAGGAAGAGGTGAGGTATTTTCCGATGCCGGAAGTAAAAACCACGTCCATGGATCGTGACATGGAGATTGATTAAAGATACTTCTGAGGTTCAAGAGGGCCTCTAATCAAGAATATATTATCGCTAGGTCGCAATTAGAAAATGAGAATTAGGCGGCCGATATCGATCAAGAGGTCAGCTATCTCTAGTAGCGAGGAGAGTCCCTTTTTCTTTAACCGATAGACTAGACTCTTGCTTTAGCTTATACCACTCCAACCACTTGAGAGGTTCGGTCGCTTATTATTATAGTTAGATAGATATGAATAAAACAAATATGGAAAAGGTGAAATATCGTTATAATCGCTGGCGTTTAGCGCTGGGGCGTCTGGTAAATTTGCGGTATATCAACCGCTGGATCATTTTTTGTGCGGATCTTTTCATTTCCCTATGTGTATCTTTGATAGGAGTGCTGGGATTATTGTCCATCATGCATGTATACATAAGCGGGATTAGTGTATTAAAGGTAGGAATAGCTTCCTTTGTGGCCAGTATCCTTTCTTTTCTTACGTTCAAGGTTTATCACGGGGTGATCCGTCATTCCACGCTACGTGGACTATGGAGGATTGGTGGTGTCGCCATCACAAAATCCATCCTCATGTTCATACTGCTTCATCTTTTGAAGGCGGATTTCAATTCCTCTATATATTGGGTGGGAGGGATAACCGATTGTATGTTGACGATTGTTCTGCTGATCACCTTACGTGTATTCGTGATTAATGTATATAATAGCGTGTTGTCCCAACTTGGAAAAAAGCGCAAGCGTGTACTGGTGTTCGGTATGGATGAGGATAGCGTGATGATAGCCACATCACCCAACCGGCAAGTATTCATGCAAAATTATAGCATCATCGGCTTCTTGACGTTTGGTAGCGCTAAAAAGAACCTTCGCATAGCGGAACTTCCCGTTTACCAGATCGAGGACATTGATGACTTGTTGCGTCTGATCCCCAGAAATAACTTGGATGGTATCCTTTTCCCGAATATAAAGACCGTCCGACGAGAACGTGATCGTTTGATTCATTATTGCGAGCAGGCCTCCTTGAAGCCTCTCGTGGTTCCTGATATGGAGGAGGTCCATGAGGGCGGAATGAAGCGTTCAGTCCGTGAGATCCGTATTGAGGACTTGCTGGGTCGTGAGGAGATCAGTATAAATCTGGGCGAGATCGGTCTCTTATTGAAAGATAAGACGATCCTTGTTACGGGAGCGGCCGGTAGCATTGGTAGCGAGATCTGCCGCCAGCTGGCGCATTTCCCGATCAAGAAACTGATCTGCCTTGATGCCGCCGAGACTCCGATGCATGACTTACGCCTGGAATTGGAGGAGAAGTATAAGGAACTGGATTTTGTACCTATCATAGGCGATGTCCGGAATCCGGACCGTGTAGATTACGTATTTCGCAATTGGCATCCCCAGGTAGTATTCCATGCGGCAGCTTATAAGCACGTCCCCTTGATGGAAGAGAACCCTTGCGAGGCTGTTCGTACCAACGTGTTTGGTACCCGAGTGATAGCGGATGCCGCCGTAAGCTATGGTGTAGAGAAATTCGTGATGATCAGTACGGATAAGGCCGTTAATCCAACGAATATCATGGGATGTAGCAAGCGCCTCGCTGAGATATATGTGCAGAGCTTGAGTGTGGCGATCAGTAAGGGGGCTCTAGCGGGAAACACTAAATTTATCACGACCCGTTTCGGTAATGTATTAGGAAGTAATGGTTCCGTGATACCTCGTTTTCGCGATCAGATCGCCAAAGGAGGCCCAGTTACGGTAACCCATCCCGATATCATCCGCTACTTCATGACAATTCCCGAAGCCTGCCGTTTGGTGTTGGAAGCCGGTACGATGGGCAAGGGCGGCGAGATATTCATCTTTGATATGGGTGAGCCGGTCAAGATCGCTGACTTAGCGAAGCGTATGATCGAGCTTTCTGGTTTGCAGGTGGATAAAGACATAGAGATTAAATACACAGGTCTTCGTCCCGGTGAGAAATTATATGAGGAACTATTGAGCAACAAGGAGAATACGAAGGAAACCCCTCATGAGAAGATTCGTGTGGCAGCAGTCCGGGAGTACGCCTACAAGGATGTGGTAGAGCACATTGATCTATTAGCTGAATTATCCCTTCATGTACATATTCTTCCTATGGTGAGAGAGATGAAATCCTTCGTCCCCGAGTTCAAGAGCCAAAACTCTCAATTCACGAGATTGGACGGAGTGAATTAGCAATTTAGTCGGTAGTTATAAATCTGAATTATAAATGATTATCGCAGTAGATTTTGACGGAACAATCGTTGAGCATAAATATCCGGCGATAGGGAAGGAGATCCCTTTCGCTTTCGAGACATTGAGAAAGTTACAAATAGAACACCACAAGCTGATCTTATGGAGTGTGCGAGAGGGTAAGCTTTTGGATGAGGCTGTCACCTTTTGCCGAGAGCGGGGCTTGGAGTTTTACGCCGTGAACCGAGATTACCCGGAGGAAGAGAAAAGCCTGAATAACCATTTCTCCCGTAAGCTGAAGGCCGACATTTTTATTGATGACCGTAATCTTGGTGGTCTCCCGGACTGGGGTATGATTTATGAGATGGTGAGTAAAAGACTTTCCTATGAGGATTTAATGCGGAAATACGAGTCGGAATACGAACCGGAGAAACCGAAAGGCCTTTTCTCTCGTTTGTTTCGCTAAATCCATATCATTCTGTGTTCAATGAAATAAAAAAAAGATAACAAAATAATATGAAAATCAAAAGATTACTACTTTTATTAGCTTTACCTCTATTGGTAGCGAGTTGTACTTCTTACAAGAACGTACCATACCTCCAAAACCCAGAGGCAGTGAACGATTTTGAGGAGACCCTTCCATTGTATGACGCAAAGATCATGCCAAAAGACTTGTTGAGCATCACGGTCAATACGACAGACCCGAAGGCTGCGACCCCATTCAACTTGACGGTACAGACTCCAATCAATGCGGCTTTGACAAATATCAGTACGACCACGCAACCGACCATGCAGCAATACTTGGTGAATAATAAAGGAGAGATCGATTTCCCTGTTATCGGTCGCTTGGAAGTGGGTGGTCTCACCAAGAACGAGGCGGAGGACTTGATTCGTGAGCGTTTGAAACCTTATTTGAAGGAATCCCCGATCGTTACGGTCCGTATGGCTAATTACAAGATCTCCGTGTTGGGTGAGGTGGCCCGTCCGGGTAGCTTCACGATCGGCAACGAGAAGGTGAACGTTCTGGAGGCTTTGGCGATGGCAGGCGATATGACGATTTACGGTGTCCGTGATAACGTCAAGCTGATCCGTGAGGACGTGAACGGTAAGCGTGAGATCATTAACTTGAATTTGAATAATGCCGAAGTCGTGACTTCCCCGTATTATTACCTGAAGCAAAACGATATTATTTACGTGACCCCGAACAAGACGAAGGCTAAGAACTCCGATATCGGTAACAGCACGACCCTTTGGGTAAGCTCACTCTCGATTCTGGTATCTATTGCCGGCCTGTTGGTAAACATACTTAAGTAATTGAAAATTGAGAATTGAAAATTAAGAGAGATGATAGACGAACGGATAAATAATAACACTGGGATAGAGAACGAGGAACAAGAGATTGATTTGGTAGCTCTTTTATTCAAATACCTTTTTTATTGGCGTTGGTTTGTTGCTAGTATATTGATATGTTGCATCGCTACTTACCTGTTTCTTCGTTATCAAACGCCTGTATATAACATTTCCAGTTCCGTGTTGATAAAGGAGGAGGATAAGCGAAGCGGTTCGGGCAACAATCCGTTGGCGGCCATTCAAGATTTGGGAATGTTTTCCATGACAAATAATTTTGATAACGAGGTGGAGATATTGAAATCCCGTACATTGATAAAAAAAGTCGTGAACGACCTGAATTTATATGTTCGTGTAGCGGAAAAGCGAGCGTTCGGTTATGCGATGCCTCTTTATAAGAATAGTCCGGTGCGGATTTATATGACACCGGAAGAGGCCGATAAATTGGAGGAGCCGATTAAGCTGGATCTTACATTTACAAAAACAGGAAAATTGTCTGTTAAGGCTGAATATGTGCAAGATAAGGAAGAGCAAGAGATAGAACAGGCATTTGATCAATTGCCGGCGGTGTTACCAACACCTGTGGGTGTTTTAAGCTTTACGCGAGGCGATACCTTGTATATGGAAGAAGAGGAAATCGCTTTACGTGTTACCATAAATACGCCGACGGAGACCGCCGAGGATTATATGAAAGACTTGAGCGTGACCGCCTCTTCCCAGACCACGACGATAGCGAAGATCAGCGTGAACAATACAGTAAAGGAGCGAGGCGTGGATTTCGTGAATCGTTTGGTTGCGTTCTATAATCAAGACGCAAACGATGAGAAGAATGAGGTAGCTCAGAAAACCGCTGAGTTCATAGAGGAGCGTATCGGTATAATTAACCATGAGTTGGGTACGGCGGAGAGCGAGTTGGCGGACTTCAAGCAACGATCCGGTCTGACGGATTTGACAAGTGATGCCCGTCTAGCCTTACAAGAGAGTTCCAAGTATGAGCAGCAACGTACGGAGAACGCTACACAGATCAGCTTGGTTCAATTTCTGCGTACCTATATCAACGATCCGGTCAACAAGGAAGAGGTAATTCCTGCAAACGTAGGGTTACAGGATCAAAACCTCACTAGGGTGATTGAACAATATAACACGATGATCATCGAGCGTAAACGTTTATTACGTACCTCTTCGGAAAATAACCCGGCGGTGATAAACATGAACACCGGCGTTGAGGCGATGAGACGCAATGTCGAGACAACCGTGAATAGTGTCTTGCGAGGACTACAAATCGCCCAGAAAGATATTGAGCGTCAGGCTAGTAAATTTGAGAGCCGGATTAGTGATGCTCCAAAGCAAGAGAAAGAGTTCATGACTATTTCTCGCCAGCAAGAAATCAAGGCGACTTTATATATCATGCTGTTGCAGAAGCGGGAGGAAAATGCGATCACATTGGCAGCCACGGCTAATAATGGTCGTATTGTAGAGGAACCATTACCCGGGAAGGATCCTGTGGCTCCCAAGAAGCTCGTGTTTTTATTGGCTGCGTTTGTGGTGGGCCTGTTTATTCCGGTGGGAATTATCTTTGTCGTGGAATTATTGAAATATAAGATCGAGAATCGTGGCGATGTGGAGCAATTGACGAATGTTCCGATTTTGGGCGAATTGCCCTTGTGTGGTCATAAATCCTCCGATAAGGGAGCGATCGTGGTGCGCGAGAATAAGAACGACATGATGGAGGAGACCTTCCGAGGTTTGCGGACCAATCTGCTCTTTATGCTCCGGAAAGATCAAAAGGTCATACTTTTCTCTTCTACGCAGCCCGGAGAAGGTAAGTCTTTCGTGACTGGAAATCTCGCTGTCAGCTTGGCTTATTTGGGAAAGAAGGTGGTAGTGGTTGGTATGGATATCCGTAAGCCGGGCTTGAATAAGGTCTTCGATTTATCGAAAAGGCAGGAAGGAATATCAAATTATCTGATGGATCCGGAGGATAAGGATCTTTTTGATCTTGTGCAGCCTTCCGGCATCAGTCCGAACCTGGATATCCTTTTAGGAGGAACGATTCCCCCGAACCCGACGGAACTGGTAGCCCGTGATACCTTGGAGAAGGCGATAGAGCAATTGAAATCCCGTTATGACTACGTGTTGCTGGATACAGCCCCGATCGGTATGGTAACTGATACGGCCATAATAAGCCGTGTGGCCGACATGTGTGTTTATGTCAGCCGTGCGGACGTGACCCCGAAAGCCGCTTTCTGCTACATTAATGTTCTTAGGGACGAGCATAAATTTGACAAGTTGGCGGTAGTGATCAATGGAATCGACCTGAGCAAACGTAAGAACACCTATGGTTACGGTTATGGTAAGAAATATGGTTATGGCTATGGTAAACATTATGGTTATGGATACGGCTATGGGTATGGTTTTGAGGCAGAGAATAAGAAAAAGAAATAATAAGGAAATTTATAAAGAGTCATGAGACACGTATTATTTAGTCCCCCTGATATAACAGAGGCAGAGATCAGTGAAGTTGTTGATGCTTTGAAGTCCGGTTGGATAACTACCGGACCTAAAACTAAAAAATTAGAACAGCTGGTAGCAGAACGTTGTCATACCTCAAAAGCTGTTTGTTTGAATTCAAATACGGCATGTGCTGAGATAACTTTGCGTATATTAGGTATAGGAATCGGTGATGAGGTTATTGTTCCAGCCTATACTTATACAGCTACCGCAAGTGTGGTAGAGCATGTGGGGGCAAGATTGGTCATGATAGATTGTGAGCATGGAAAGTTCACGATGGATTATGAGAAATTAGAAGCGGCGATAACCGAGAGAACAAAAGCTATAATCCCGGTGGATTTGTTTGGTATTCCTTGTGGCTATGATACGATTTTCGATATAGTAGAACGGAAAAAGAATTTATTCCATCCAAATGATAACCCGATTCAAAAAGCCTTGAATCGAGTGATTGTTATGGCTGATGGTGCTCATTCTTTTGGAGCCTCATATAAAAAATTCCCAATAGGTTCTGTCGCCGATTTTACGAATTTCTCATTTCATGCGGTGAAAAACCTAACAACAGCGGAAGGCGGTGCGGTTGTTTGGAGAGATATTGAAGGGATAGATAATGATGAGTTATATCACCAATATATGTTATTGAGTCTTCATGGTCAGAGTAAAGACGCTTTGGCAAAAACGAAGTTGGGAGCGTGGGAGTATGATATTATTGGGCCATGGTATAAATGTAATATGACAGATGTCTGTGCGGGCATAGGTCTAGGACAAATAAAAAGGTATGATGAGATTTTGTCCCGTCGAAAAGAAATTATAGACCGTTATAATAAAGGATTGAAGGGGCTACCTATTACGGTGGTAACGCATTATACTTCAGATATTGTCTCTTCTGGACATTTATATATTATAAATCTGAATGACAAAGATGCCGAACAACGGAACAAATTTATAGAGAAAATGGCCGGATTAGGAGTTGCGACCAATGTACATTATAAACCGCTTCCTATGCACACAGGCTATAAGAAATTGGGGTTCAAGATAGAGGACTATCCAAATGCTTATAAGCAATTTAAAAATGTTGTGACATTGCCGCTTCATACCTGCTTGTCTGATGAAGATGTGGATTATGTGATTGAGTGTGTGAAGGAATGTTTAAAATGAGATCTACTAATAAAAATGATGGGAAAGAAAGTTCTAATATTGGGAGTTGCGGCAGTACAAATGGATGCAGTTAGCCAATTAAAAAAAATGGGATGTGAGACATTCACATGTGCAATGGCTAAAGATGGACCTGCTGCGGATTTATCAGATCATTTTAATTTGATTAATATATTAGATGAGGAGAAATTAGCAACTTTTATAGTTGATAATAAAATTGATGTGGTCTATTCAACAGGATCAGACTTAGCGATGCCTGTAGCATGTCGATTGAGTGAGAGACTTGGATTACCTCATTTTGTTTCTTCTTATGCAGCGAATGTTTGTAATCATAAGAACTTGATGCGTGAGAGACTAACATTGGAATGTGAAGGAAATATACCTTTTCAAGTGTTAGATTCTATAGATAAAATAGCAATTCAATATCCTGCTATTTTAAAACCATCAGATGCGCAAGGGCAAAGAGGTATTTTTTTAATTCGTTCACAATCTGAATTTGAGTCTCATTTTCAAGATGTGGTTAAATATTCTAGAGAGGGAAAAGTTATTGTTGAAAAGTACATCGAAGGGCCAGAGGTTTCAGTTAACGGTTATATGGTCAACGGAGTAATGCGATTCTTAATTGTTTCGGATCGGGATACTTGGCCGGAATATACCGGGTTGATACATAAACATATTGTTCCAAGTAAAGCCGTTTGTAATACAGCTAATTCTAAAATAAAAAGAATCGTAGAAGATGCTTGTAATCGGATTGGAATATTGAATGGTCCGGTTTATTTCCAGATGAAAGTAATGAACGGTCATCCGTACATCATAGAAATGACACCACGTTTGGATGGATGTCATATGTGGAATTTATTGGCTAGATCTACAGGGGTTAATTTGATGAAGTTAGTATTTGAGCATCTGCTATATGATGATATTTCAGAACTAAAATGTTTGAATTCGGATATTAAACCGATGGAGTTGGTTTTCTTTTGCCAAAAGCCAAAAACAATAATGGATCAATCTGCTTTCTTGATACCCAAAGATTCGGAGGACAGTTTTTTCTATTATGCGACAGGTGATAATATACGTCCGGTAAATGGACGTTTTGACAAGGTGGGGTATTTTATCCATAGTCTATAAAGGAGTTTTTGGTAATGAGAATTGCTATTACGGGAGCAGGTGGATTTATAGGCTCAAAAGTATTGGAAAAACTTGCTGATTATGATGAGATAGATATTCTTGCGTTGTCAAGAGTTCAAAATGATAGAACACTCTATAATAAAGTAAGATGGGTAAAGACCGATTATTCAGTAGATTCATTAAATAAAGTATTGAAGAATGTAGATGTGATTATTCATTTAGCGGCTACAAGAGGTACACAAGGCTTGATTTCCGATTATCATGTGAATGAGATTGTTACTGAAAATATTTTATTGGCAATGAATGAATTGAATATTAAGCATCTGGTTTTTGCTTCTTCTATTGCAGTTTATTCAGATACAACAAAAATACCGTGGCAAGAGGATATCAGTCTTTCTCCTAAAACTCTTTATGGGATATCAAAGGCATCTTGTGAATATCTCTGTGCTTTTTATACCCGTAAGTTTAAATTCCGATATACTATTTTGAGAATTGCTCAAGTTTTGGGATTAGAGGAAAAGCGTAAAGGCATGATGAATAATTTCATCGAATTTGCATATCAAGGAAAACAATTGATAGTGAAAGGTAAGAGTGTAGCTAAACGTCAATTTATTTATGTTGATGATTTGGCTGAGACTTTTGTTTTGTGTGCAATCAAGCAGAAAGAGGAATCAATCATTTTGAATGTTGGTATGCAAGAGGCTTATACAAATTTGTCAATTGCAAATACGGTAAATTCAGTATTTGAAAATACTAATTCAATAGATTATCAAGAGGATATAGATGAAAATATTGACTCCTCTTTTATGGATACTCATCGCTATGTTAGTTTTTTAGGCTTTAAACCTAAAACAATGAAAGAAGCTTTGTATGAATTGAAAAATCGAATAGATTAGATGTATAAAAATGTAATTAAGCGTCTTATAGATATTATAATATCTTTGATGTTGATTCCTTTTATTTTGATATTAATAATCCCGGTGGCTTTGTTTATAAAATTAGAAGATCATGGTGATGTTTTTTATAATGCAGAACGCTATGGATGTAATATGAAAAAATTTAAAATGTTTAAGTTTAGGAGTATGAAAATGAATGCTCCTGATGTAAGGAATGCTGATGGTACTACTTTTAATTCTGAAAAAGATGTTCGATTAACCAAGATCGGTGGATTTTTGAGAAAAACAAGTATCGATGAACTTCCTCAAATATTTAACGTACTTTTGGGAGATATGAGTTTTGTTGGTCCAAGACCTAGCCCGATGGGTAATGAAAATACTTATACGGATTTTATAAGAAAAAAATTTGGTGTTAGACCGGGTATTACTGGATATAATCAAGCCTTAAAACGGAACAGTGCTACACTAGAGGAACGGTATAGAAATGATGTTTACTATGCGGAACATGTTTCATTTCTTTTAGATTGTAGAATTATTATTATGACATTAAAATCTGTTCTTCGTAGGGAAAATGTGTACAAAAATTGAATATTTTAAACATAAGTGGAATGATATCAGTTGTTATACCTACATATAATCGTGCTCAGACAATACGTATGGCAGTGGATAGTGTATTAAACCAGACATATCGAGATATTGAGTTGATTATTGTTGATGATGCTTCTACGGATGGAACCCAAGATGTTGTTACTCAGATCGCAGATGATAGAATTCGTTATTTGCGATTAGAGCAAAGATCTGGGGCCTGTAATGCGAGAAATATAGGAGCATTATCTGCAAGAGGAGAGTTTATCTCCTTTCAAGATAGTGATGATAAATGGCATCTTGATAAATTGGAGAAGCAATACCAATTTATGATTGATAGAAATTTGGATTTCTCCTTTTGTGGCATGACTCGGATTATGTTGGAGGATCCCAATAGGAAATATTATTATCCAAATGTAGATATGGATGATAATAAAGATTATTTTGATCAACTTCTTTATTTAAATAGAGTTGGTACTCAAACGATTATATGTAAGCGAGAATGTTTTGAAAAAATACGTTTTGATGTTACATTAAAGCGTTTTCAAGACTGGGATTTTGCGTTACAAGCTGCTCGAATTTATTCCATAGGTTACTTGAGGGAAAGTTTAGTGGACTCTTTTGTACAAAAAGATAGTATATCAAAAAGTAGTTTGGCCAATAAAAATGCATGGGAATCATTATATAATAAATATAAAAAGGATATACAAAAAAATCCGACTACTTATGCTAAATATTTGTTTAGATTAGGAAACGAAGTGGTTCTTTTTAATCAAAAAGTGGCTATGGAATATTATAGAAATAGTTTTTATATAAAGAAATCAAAGGAAGCCTTGGTGTTTTTTGTCTTGAGCTCACTGAGAATGAAATCAACTATAAGCAAGTTATTGGATTATCAGAAAAATCATCTTTTTAGATAAATAAGAGTAATGCGAAAATATTTGTTGGTATATCCAAATCGGGATTATGGTAGATTGATGTGGAGAGATTTAGAAAAACTCGATAATGTGGATTTTATTAATAAACCATTGTTTGTTAATAATGTGTTGATTGATCTGCTTTTTCGTATTCATTTTAGCTTTAAATTGAATATGAAAATAGAATTGCCATTAAAACGATTTTGGGAGAAATATTATTCTTTAGATCATTATGATTTTGATCAATCGAATGAATATGTGATTCTGTTTACAGATCCTTCATTGTGTAATTATAGAAATAATTTTCTTGAGAAGTTGAAGAGGAAATCTAATGTGACTATGGTTCTTGTCTTAATAAATTCATTTTATAGAATGAGACGTATTATTGAGCCTATGTTGAAGAATTTTGATTTGATATACACATATGATGAAAAGGAGGCAAAGTTATTTGGATTTTCTTATTATCCTACTGTTTATTCAATGGTAGATGTGGGTGATGTTGAAATGATAAAGCGTAAATGTTTTTTTGTGGGGGTTGCAAAAGATCGGCTGGAAAAATTGATCCGTATTTATGATAAATTGGAACTTTGTGGATGTAATCCAATTTTTTATATATCAGGAGTACCTAGGAAAAAGCAAAAAAGAAGGAAGGGAATTGTTTATAATACTTGGCTGCCATATAAATCAGTGTTGAAAGAGATTTTAAGTTCTGAGTTTATTGTGGAAATAATGGATAAAAATAATGCAGGAATTACGTTGCGTACTTTAGAGGCAATTTGTTATAATAGGAAATTAGTAACAGATAATGAGAAAATACTTTGTTCTCCATTTTATAGAGAACAAAATATTTATTTGCTAAGTTGTGGATCTGTTTTATTAAGTGATTTTTTAAAATGTGTAGATAAGGTGGATTATGGGTATGATGGGAGATATTCGCCTGTGTTATTTGTGGATAAATTAGATCGTTATTTGAATAAAATTTAATTTATATTTGTTTTATGATAGCACCGTTTTTGTTGTGTGTTTTTGCTGCTTGTTTTAGTAAGTTTGTTTATGGTAAATTATATAATCCTAGTACTGTATTTTTTTTGATTTGGATGCTGTTGCTGGCTTTTTCAAGATTAGGGTTGTTTGGCGTTCCTGTACCAAATAGTGATACGTATTTGTTGTTATTTATAGGATTATTCTCTTTTTTTGTTGGGTTTGTATCTGTTGATTTAAAGAAATGGTTTGGGAGAAAAAATATTTTTTTTAGAAAATTTGAAAGCGATGTAAAATATTCATATGTATTGAATTTTAAAATTGTAATTGTTCTATACTCTATAACATTTGTATATTTAGCTTATCAAGCGGTTATTGTTATTGGATTATTGCAATCAGGCCTAACCCTATCTGCAATTCGAGAGTTGTTTACTTCTTCAGATCTAAATTTGTTGAGACAATCAAATTATATGGTTGCTATACAAAATTTTATAGCGACACCTACTGTCTATTTAGCTATAGCGATACTCCCAATAGAATGGTTTAAAGGTAATAGAAATAAGATTTTTATTGTTTCAACTATTCTGATGATTATTGCTTGGGTTCTTACTTCTGGAGGTCGATCTGTTATTCTATGGATGGCTATTTATGTTATATATTTATATAAGTGGAAGGGTGTAAAGATAAAATTGAAAAAAGAAAATAGGAGAAAAATTGTACTGGTTGTTTTGTCTTGTATTATATCATTGATTTTTACAACGATATCAAGGAAAGGTGAAAATGTTGATTTTTTCTTTCAAATGTATCAATATTTCGTTGTTCCAATTGCTCATTTAGAATATAGAATAAATGAATTGAATGCTTCTTTTTTTAATGTTTATGGGTATGGTATGGCTTCGTTTTATGGTGTTTTTTATCCTTTTATGTTTATTTTAACGCTTGCGGGTTGGAAATATCCAATATGGTTAACTACTATACGTGATCTTTCATTTATGAACTTAGAAAATGTGGTGTTACTTGGGAGTGCTAGAATGAATGCATTTGTAACTACTTTTTTTCAATTTTACTTAGATGGTGGGATGTTTGGTGTTTTTGTTGGGGGGGTATTGTTTGGTTTTTTTGTTATGCATTTTTATAAAAAAGCGAAAAATGGTACAGATGATAAATATACGCTAATTTATTTATTATTGTTGCAAAAGTTGATTTTCTCATTTGTTAGATTCTATTTTACACAGCCCGTTCAAGGCATAAGCTTTTTAATGGCTTTTTTTGTTTATAAAAGAATTAGATTGTGAGGTGTTTAAAAATATAAATTGTAAAAATTTGCCAAGTTTAAGGAGAAATATAGTATATCAGTTCTTGTATGAATTGTTGATAGTTTTCATTCCTCTATTTACGATCCCCTATGTATCAAGAGTTTTAGGTGCTGAGAATATAGGACTTTTCTCTTATACATATGCAGTTGCTAACTATTTTGTTTTGTTTGCAAATCTTGGAATTAAAAATTATGGAAGTCGAACGATTGCTATGGTTCGAAATAATAAAGAAGAATTGAATAGGAACTTTTCTGAAATTCTATCAATTCACATTATTTTTTCAATAATTGTAATATTTGTTTATTTAGTGCTTTTGTTTTTTTTTGTAGAGGATAATCTGGTCATATTTCTTATTCAGAGCATTTATGTTTTTGCTGCAGTCTTTGATATTAATTGGTTTTTCTTTGGAATAGAGAAGTTTAAGCTGACAGTAGGAAGAAATACTCTTGTGAAAATTTTGTCTGTATTTTTAGTTTTAGTTTTTGTTAAGACACAAACTGATCTTTGGATTTATGCGCTAATATTAGCCCTTTCTGTTTTTGTCGGGCAGTCAGTAGTTTGGTTTGCTTTAAAGCAATATGTCTCATGGAGGAGGCCTTCTTGGGCTAATATGAAACAACATATTCGACCCCTATTTGTATTGTTTTTGCCGATATTGGCATTGAGTCTTTATAAGTATATGGATAAAATTATGCTAGGATCCATTTCTTCGAATGTTCAAGTCGGGTTTTATGAAAATGCTGAAAAAATAATTAATGTGCCAATGAGTTTGATAATGGCATTTGGTGTAGTTCTTATGCCTCGAATTGCAAATATGGTGACGAGTAAGGATAAAGGAGAGGTTTTTAAGTTAATTGACATGTCGATGGAAGCTGTTATGTTATTAGCAATAGCTATCTCTTTTGGATTGGCAGGTATTTCATTTGTGTTAGCCCCCATCTTTTTTGGTTATGAATTTGAAGAATGTGGAATTCTTATAATGGGATTGGCTGTGACAGTCCCGTTTATGGCTTTTGCCAATGTGATAAGAACTCAATATTTAATACCTTATAAAGAGGATAAAATATTTGTTGTTTCCTTGTTTTTAGGTGCTGCTGTTAATTTGATTGTGAATATAATTTTGATACCATATATGGCTGCAAGAGGAGCTGTTATAGGAACTATTTTTGCTGAAATTATTGTTTGTATATATCAATCGTATTTTGTTAGAAAAAAAATTTTCATTAAAAAATATTTGTTAAATACGATTCCGCCTATACTAATTGGGATAGTAATGTTTGTTTTTGTTTTTCAAATAGGAAATGTAATGAATATAAATATTGTTACATTAATACTTCAACTTCTGGTAGGTATGTTTATTTATGCTGTTGGTGTGTTTTTACTTATGTTAAAAAGTAGAACACGGTTGATGGTTTTGTTGAGAAAATTTGTAGTAAGATATTAGTCGCTTATTATATATATTATGAAACATTTTATTCAAGCTAAATTGCCTTTGATATACCAATCGATTGCTTATATTAAATATTATAAAGATTTTTTAAGAAACAAAAAATGTCTTTGGCTGTTTCGAGAATGTCTGATGAGGAACTTAAAGCTTATGATGCGTGTCTTTATAAAAATAGGCAAGGTAAAGAACTGGATTGGGAAAACCTAAAAACTTATACTGAAAAAATGCAGTGGGCGAAATTATTCGATAAAGATCCTCGAAAAACATTGTGTTCAGATAAGTATAAAGTGAGAGATTGGGTCGCAGATAAAGTTGGAAGTGAGTATTTGGTCCCATTACTAGCGGTATGGGATAAATATGACGATGTAAATCTCGATATATTACCTAATCAATTTGTTCTTAAAACTAATCATGGTTCTGGAGATGCGGTGATTATTCGCAATAAAAAAGCGATAACACTTGCTAAAAAAATAGAGTTGAAAAGGAAATTGAAATTCTCTTTAGAGACGGATTATAGTTGTAGGTACTGTGAAATGCATTATAAGGATATTTCGCCTAAAATTATCGCAGAAGAATTTATAGATTCTAGAGGCTCTGATTTGGTTGACTATAAGTTTTTATGTTTTGATGGAGTGCCTTACTATTGTTGGGTTGATATGGATAGATTTACAAATCATACTAGAAATGTTTATGATTTGAAATGGAATATTCAAGCGTGGAATCAACGATCATATGGTAATTTTAAAGGTGTAGTAGATAAGCCGAAAAATTTCGATATAATGATTGAAATAGTAAAAAAATTATCTCGAGGCTTTTCTCATGTTCGAGTAGATCTATATAATGTTGATGGGAAAATTTATTTTGGTGAAATGACATTTACTAATGGTAGTGGATTTGAGGAGATTTCCCCTATTGAAGCTGATTTGATGTTGGGGGATTTATGGAAAATAAAGGAATTGGACTTTTAGGGAAAGTGTTGGAATGATTTTTCTTTGTAAATGTATTTGTCCTGTTTTACCGGATCTTTATTTGTGAGGTATTCTGAGTTAAATACTAATAATTGAAAATTCATAATTATGAAAGGAATTGTTTTAGCCGGTGGCTCGGGTACCCGATTCTACCCAATCACTAAGGGAGTGAGCAAGCAGTTGCTCCCTATTTTTGATAAGCCGATGGTGTATTATCCTATCAGTGTGTTAATGCTGGCGGGCATCCGGGATATCTTGATTATATCAACGCCCTATGATTTGCCGGGATTCAAGCGTCTGCTTGGGGATGGCTCTGATTATGGGGTGCGTTTCGAGTATGCAGAACAGCCCTCTCCGGATGGATTGGCACAGGCATTTACCATTGGAGCAGAATTCATCGGTGATGACAGCA